>JAFNZX010000109.1 GCA_017382615.1 Clostridia bacterium
CTGCAATTGAAAAGTGGACGACCAACGAAGCATGCCGCGCGTATGCCGAGTCCTGCGGTATCGATTTTGATAATCCCGATAAGAGATATCTTGCCGAGCGCATGCTGGCGAATTTCGTGCAGAAAATGGCGGATGCGGTTATGGCAAAGGGCAAGCGCGTCATGGCTTGGGAGGGCTTTGCGCCCGCTGTCAACGAGTTTGTTTCCAAGGATATCATCATGCACAGCTGGGAAAACTACTATCAGACCACACCTCAGCTCCTTGAGGGCGGATTTAAGATTATTAACAGCTCCTGGAGACCCATGTACGTGGTCACTCCCGCGGCGTACTGGTCGCAAAAGGAGGTATATAGCTGGAGCATCTACCGCTGGACGCCTGTGCATCCCGACTCCCCCTATCGCGGTGTGACCATCGAAATTCCCGCAAACGAGAACGTGCTGGGCGGTCAGCTGCTTGCTTGGGGAGATACCATTCCAAGCAATTTCCCCACGGTGGCAGAGGGAATTGCCGAGGAGCGCAGATTGGTTGCCGAGCGCATGGCGGCACTTGCTGAGAATACCTGGAATCGCGAAAAGGTACGCGGCTATGAGGCGTTTTTCGCAGCATACGAGGCTCTTGCACGTGCAGCGGGGATTTTGATCGGATAATTTCGCGAAATTTCGCAACGCCTATTTACAACCGATACAATTTATGTTAAAATAAAGAGTATTCTGATTTCATGGGGAGTGATGGGAACAATGAAGATCGGTTTTGACAATCACAAATATCTGCAGCTGCAATCGGAGCAGATCAAAAAGCGCATCGACGAGTTTGGCGGCAAGCTGTATCTCGAGTTTGGCGGTAAGCTGTTTGACGATTTTCACGCTGCGCGCGTGCTGCCCGGTTTTGCGCCCGACAGTAAGCTGCGCATGCTGCTGAGTTTGCGCGATCAGGCGGAGATCATTCTGGTGGTCAACGCAGCAGATATTGCCAAGAACAAGATGCGTGCCGATCTTGGCATTACCTACGACCAGGACGCACTGCGCCTGATCGACATTTTCCGCGACCTCTCCTTTACCGTGGATAGCGTGGTTATCACTTGTTACGCAGGGCAAAAGGCTGCCGACGATTTTCGCCGCAAGCTTGCCGACATTGGTGTCAACAGCTATCTGCACTATAAGATTGAGGGATATCCCTCGGACGTGGAGCATATCGTCAGCCCTGCCGGCTTTGGCAAAAACGAGTTTGTCAAGACCACGAAGCCGCTGGCAGTGATCACTGCGCCCGGTCCCGGCAGCGGCAAGATGGCAACCTGCCTCTCGCAGCTGTACCACGAGCACCTGAACGGTGTGCGCGCGGGATATGCCAAATTTGAAACCTTCCCCATCTGGAATTTGCCCCTGCGCCATCCCGTTAACCTTGCGTATGAGGCTGCAACAGTGGATCTGGATGACGTCAATATGCTTGACCCCTATCACTATGAGGCGTACGGCATGACGACCGTGAATTATAACCGCGATATTGAGATTTTCCCCGTGCTTCGCGCGATTATGACGCGTATTCAAGGCACCTCTCCGTATCAATCTCCCACCGATATGGGGGTCAATATGGTCGGCTTCTGTATTGAGGACGACGAGGTGGTTTGCAATGCGGCACGCAAGGAGATATTGCGCAGATATTATCAGACTGCCGTTTCCGAAAAGCTCAAGGGAAGTGACGGCACGCTGACTGCAAAGATCAAAATTTTGATGGAGCAGGCGGGCGTGACCCCCGAGCTCAATCCCGGCGTTGCCGCTGCCTTGGCGCGCGCTGAGCAAACGGAGCTTCCTGCGGGTGCAATGGTGCTGGATGACGGCTTTGTGGTAACCGGTAAGACCTCGTCGTTGCTTGGCCCCTCTGCTGCACTTTTGCTTAACGCACTCAAGCATTTGGCGTGCATCCCCAAGGAAGAGGAGATCATCAGTGCGGATGCGCTGGAGCCGATCTGCAAGCTCAAAACCGAGTATTTGCGTCAAAGCAATCCCAGACTGCATTCCGATGAGGTGCTCATTGCGCTGTCCATCAGCTCACGCACGCATGCGAACGCCGCTCTTGCGCTTGCCCAACTTGATAAGCTGCGTTGCTGCGATGCGCACTTCTCGGTCATTCTCTCGCCCGTGGATGAGCGCACCTATAAGCGCCTTGGTATTAACGTGACCTGCGAACCTATAGCGGGCGGCAAAAAAGGAAAAGTAAAGTTATGAAAAAGATCCTTCTGATCGCAACGGGAGGCACCATAGCCTCCACCCCAACCGAACAGGGTCTTGCTCCCGGGCTTTCGTCCCGGGAGCTTTTGGAAACTGTTCCCGAGCTGAGCGGTGTGTGTCAAATTGACACGCTGCAGCTTTTTAATCTTGACAGCACCAATATGTGCCACGTGCAGTGGCTGGCGATTGCGCGCACGGTGCGTGAAAAGTATGAGGATTACGACGGATTTCTCATCACGCACGGCACGGATACCATGGCGTATGCTGCTGCGGTGCTGTCTTATCTGATCCAGCAAAGCCCCAAGCCCGTGGTACTGACGGGTGCGCAGCGTTCCATTTCCCAACGCGATACCGATGCAAGAGAAAATTTGCTCAACGCCGCTATCTACGCAGCCGATGCAGGCGCGCAGGGCGTGCACATCGTGTTTGACGGCAAGGTCATTGAGGGCACGCGTGCCACCAAGACGCGCACCAAGAGCTATGCTGCGTTTTCCAGTATGGATTATCCCGAGGTGGCGGTCGTGCGCGGCGGCAGAGTGCTGCATTACGTGCGCAGCCCGCGCCCCCAAGTTCCCGTGTTTTACGATTCGCTGGATCCCCGCGTCTTCGTCTTGAAGCTGACGCCCGGCATTCAGCCCGGCATTTTCGATTATCTGGCAGAGAATTACCGCGCCGTGATCATCGAGAGCTTTGGCGTGGGCGGCATTCCCGTTTACGACAGCGAGGCGTTTGCCGATAAGATCGCTATGCTGACCGAGAAGGGCGTCAAGGTTATTATCAAAACGCAGGTCGCACACGAGGGCAGCGACATGGAGGTCTATCGCGTGGGCTTTACCATCAAGCAGCGTTTTAACCTCTTGGAGGCTTACGATATGACCACGGAGGCAGCCTTTGCCAAGACCATGTGGGCACTGGGCAGCAGTGAGCACGATGCCGATTTCCGTGCGCGCTTTACCACGGCAGTAGGCGCGGATTCTGTCAATTAATTCGGTGAATTCAAAGGAGATAACTATGTACACAAGAGAGCTTTTGAACTATATAGAAAACAGCCCCACGGCATATCAGGCAGTGGACGCCGCAGCAAAGATCCTGGAAGAGCAGGGCTTTATACGCCTTGGCGCAAAGGATGCGTGGGAGCTTGCGAGCGGCAAGGGATATTACACGGTGCAGAACGGCACGTCTATCATCGCTTTCTGCATGCCCGAAAAGCAGATCGACGGCATCATGCTGGCTGCAAGCCACAGCGATTCGCCTACTTTTAAGCTCAAGGCAGTTTGCGAGGCGGATACGGGCGAGTATATCAAGCTCAACACCGAGCGTTACGGCGGCATGATCCTGTCCTCTTGGCTGGATAAGCCCCTTTCCTTGGCGGGCAGACTCATCGTCAAGGACGGTGATGCTATCAAGTCGGTGTGTGTCAAGGTAGACAAGGATCTTTTGCTGATCCCCAACGTGGCAATTCATCAGAACCGCAAGCATAACGACGGCTTTGTTTTCAACGCGCAGACTGATATGATGCCGCTTTACGGTATGTCGAGTGCCAAGGGCACGCTGACCTCACAGGTCGCAGAGGCGGCAGGCGTGAAGGCGGAGGACGTTGTAGGCTCGGATCTGTACCTCTATAACCGTACACCCGCTACCATTTGGGGGGCGGACGACGCGTTTTTCTCCGCGCCGCGCATTGATAACCTGATGTGCGCGTACGGCACGCTGGTGGGCCTTTTGCAGGCAGAGACGGCAGAGAACACCTTGCAGGTATGGTCGTGCTTTGATAACGAGGAGACCGGCAGCCGCACCAAGCAAGGCGCGGGTGCACTGTGGATGCGCGACGTACTGGAGCGCGTATGCCAGACGCAGGGTGTGGATCTGCGTCGCGTATTGCCCA
>JAFNZX010000110.1 GCA_017382615.1 Clostridia bacterium
ACAGCGGTCAGCTGGCGAGGACCGAGTGAGCAGTTGGCGCCAATGGCATCTGCCCCCATGCCCTCCAGCATGGCGACCATCGCCTCGGGGTCAGCCCCCGTCATGAGCTTGCCGTCAGAGCCGTACACGTTGGATACGAATACGGGCAGGGAACAATTTTCCTTGACAGCCAAAAGTGCTGCCTTGGTCTCGGCGCAGTCGTTCATGGTTTCAATGAGCACAAGATCTGCGCCCGCATGCGCACCGATGCGCACGATCTTGGCAAAGCCCTCGACGGCGTCCTCAAACTCGAGGTCACCGTAAGGCTGTAAAAGCTTGCCCGAGGGGCCGATATCCAGCGCGACGTAGGCGTCTGTCACCCCTGCATCGGCAATTGCCGCACGCACGTTTTGCAGGGCTGCGGGGATGATCTCGGCAAGCTCCTTTTCGGTATAGTGCCAAGGGTTTGCACCAAAGGTGTTGGCGGTAATGATGCGGCTGCCCGCATCAAGATACGCGCGGTGAATGGAGCGCACGGTGTCCGCATGCGAAAGATTCCATCTCTCGGGCTGCTCACCCGGAGCAAGCCCTGCTGCCTGCAAAAGCGTGCCCATGCCGCCGTCCATGCATATGATGTTGTCGGATAAAAGTTCTTTTAAGGACATGAAATGCCTCCAAAGCAAGTGAATTATTTGCCCAGAATATCGGACAGGTTTGCCATAATGGCAGCTGCCACCTCGGGCTTGTTCATGGAGTATACGTGTACGTTGGTCACGTTGTTGGCAAACAGGTCAATGATCTGGTCGGTTGCGTAAGCAATGCCTGCCTGCTTCATAGCAGCAGGGTCGCTGCCGAATTTGTCCACAAGGCTCAAAAATCTGCGCGGCATGTGCGAGCCCGACAGCTTGATGGCGCGCTCGATCTGCAAGGCGTTGGTAATGGGCATAATGCCTGCCACCACGGGCACGGTAATGCCTGCCTCGCGCGCCTTGTAAAGGAAATTATAGAGCAGATTGTTGTCAAAAAACATCTGCGTGGTCAAAAAGTCGCAGCCTGCGTCCACCTTTTTTGCAAGGTGCATCAGGTCTTCCTTTTGATTTTTGCTCTCGGGGTGCACCTCGGGATAGCACGCACCGCCAATGCAAAAGTCCGCGCCGCTTGCGCGCAGCTCGCGCACAAGGTCGATCGCGTGGTGATACGCCCAATCCGAGCGGTCAGCGTTCTCTAAGTATGCGGGAATGTCGCCGCGCAGCGCCATGACGTTTTGGATGCCTGCCGCACGGATTGCCTCAATCTGCGCATGCACCGTTTGCTTACTTGAGGATACGCACGTCAAGTGCGCCAGCATGGGCACGTTGTAGGTTTCTTTTATGCGCTTGGCAATCTCTAAGGTGTATTTTCCCGTGCCGCCGCCCGCGCCGTAGGTTACGCTCATAAAGGGCGGCTTGAGTGCTGCGATCTGCTCGATGGCAGACTCCACGCTCTCAAAGGCAGTGTCTGTCTTGGGCGGGAACACTTCAAAGGAAAGGGACAGCTTATCGCTTTTCAAAATGCTTGTCAGTTTCATGTATATGCACTCCCAAAATCATCGTTGTATTCATTATACACCTTTTACAAAAGCGTGTCAAGAGCGGTTTTATGTGCTTGACAGTTGGTTGCGTATATGGTATAATGAACATATAATCGATTAAAAGGAGCGTAACTATGGTAAAAATGACGACAAAGAGAGTCTTGTGCGCGATTTTTGCATTGGCGTTGATGCTGGGGTGTGCGACAATCCCCGCGTTTGCCGCTGCTGTCCCCGAGGATTACGTCAACGTGGCTAAGGGTGCTGCGGTGTCGGTATCCAAGGCATCCTCCAAGACCTCGGGAGAAAACTCCTACGAAATGCCCGGTGAGAACTGGTGCAAGGCAATGTTGGTGGACGGTAAGACCAACACGGGCTGGTCAACCAATCCTTACGACGTGGAGACCGATAAGACCAAGCCCGTTACCGTTACTGTTGACCTCGGCATTGTGACCGAGATCGCAAGAGTGGTGATTGTGCCCACCGCGAGCGGCAACAATTTTCCCGTGACATACAGTATTCTGACCTCGGTGGACGGTGAGAATTATACCGAGAGAGCTAAGAGTGAAGGCAATCCCGGTGTGAACAAGAGCAAAAACGTGCACGATTTTGCACCCGTGCAGGCAAGGTACGTGCAGATGCACGTCACCGAGCGTTATGCGGTGGAATCCGTTGGCGGCGGTCAGAGCTCGGACGGACTTTTGGTACAGCTTTCCGAGATAGAGATCTGGGGTAAGGAAGCGCAGCGCGCAAGCCTGAATAAGCATGCGATCGAGCTTATGCCCGGTGAAAGCGCACAGCTGGAAATGCTGCTTTCGGGCTTTGCAAGCGCACCGGAAGTGACCTGGAAGAGCAGTGATTCCTCGGTTGCAACCGTGGATCGAAACGGCAAGGTCACTGCCGTGGCAGTGGGGACGGCTACTGTGACGGCAAGTGCAGGCAAGGTCAGTGAGAGCTGCCGCGTGCAGGTGACGAAAGAAAAGGATCGCTTTGACGATAATATCATGATCTCGATCTTCTGGCCGCCCACCAAGCAATACGTCAACGACGAGCAGTATAAGCTGATGGCAGACGCGGGCATTACCTACGTGATGGGCGCGGGGGATGCGCTTGGTGAAAAGCACGTGCAGGAAAAAATGCTGGAGCTTTGCGCCAAGTACGGCATGATGATGACCGTGGGAGACGACCGCCTGGGCGGAAACCTTTTGCGCATGAGCGAGGAGGAGATTCTTGCCGTGGTGGAGGAATACAAGAACGTCCCCGGTGTGGGCGGCTACTATATGCTGGATGAGCCGTTCAACCCCAATACCTTTTTTGATGCTTACCGCATTCTCAAGAGTGCCGAGCCCGACAAATATATGCATCTGAATTTCCTGCCTGCGGGTGCGTACGCCAATATGGATACGTACAAGTCGCAGCTCAACGACTGGTGCAAGCTTTGCGCATCCACGGGATACCCCTTGGATTATCTGATGTACGACCGTTACCCCTACGGGCCTGCTGCGGGCAGCATGGACAGAGTGGGCTTCCTTTCCAATATGGCAGCGGTGCATGAGGTGGGACTTGCCAACGGCGTCAAGACGGGCGCGTATATCCAGTCTGTGTGCATTCCCGGTGCATACCGCCGTCCGACGGACAGCGAGATCCGCTATGAGATCTACATGTACATGGCGTATGGCTATAAGCAGATCTCGTACTTTACGTGGTTTACGCCCGTGGATCGTTCCGAGCCCTTTGCAGACGGCATTATTTCCGCAACGGGCGTGCCCAATAAGCACTATGCGGGGGTCAGTAAGGTCAACCACGAGGTGCTGGCGCTTGGCAAGGTGCTGATCGATTGTGACGCGCTGGAGATTTACCTCAACGGCGAGACCTGGGGACAGGAGAGTATTCCTGCGGATTTTCCTGTGCAGCCCGCAGACAAAAAGAACTATACCGTTTCGCTGCTCAAGAGCAGGGAGGACGGCAGAAATTATATCATGGTCGTCAATAACGATTTCTCGCGTCAGCAGACCGTAGAGCTGTCTCTTGATGCCGACATCACGGCTCTGTGGGAGGTAAGCAAGCAGGATGGCAGCCTTTCCTCTGTGTCCTTTAGCGGCGGTAAGCTCAAGCTTGACCTGGCTGCGGGCGACGGTATTCTGCTCGCACTGCCAAAGGGCATGGATTTTGCCGATCCTGTTGTGCAAGCTCCCGTTGGTACCAACCTTGCTCTTGACGCGCAGATTACGTGCGACAGCTCCACGGGTACCTCCAATCAATATATGGACAATCTCAACGACGGTGAGCGCGAGTGTGATATGAGCGGTACGCTGGGCTGGGTGTCGAACGGACCGCGTGAGAGTGAGATTGTCGTTGACCTCGGCTATGCTGCAAAGCTCAACCGCGTGGATATCTATCCCGCAGGTACGGGGAAGCAATTCGGCAGAAACTTTGGCAAGACGGTAATCATCAGCGTTTCCGAGGACGGTAAGACCTGGAAAGAGGTCGCAAGAAGCGAGAGCGTCAGCGCGCGCGACGAAGTTCCTTCCTTTACCTTTGATGAATCCTTGGCGCGTTACGTCAAGCTGGAGATATCGGATTACGGCAAGACCCTGGCAATTGCTGAGATTGAAATATTCATGGACGATGGATCGGTCGGTGCACCGGGCAGCATACAGCGCCCGAACGAGGAGATCATTTATACCGAGGGTATGAATATCGCCTTGAACAGACCCTACGACGTTTCCAGTGACACCAGCCAGGAATACGTGGCGTGGGGCTGGTCGGGCAAGTTTATCAACGACGGTAAGCTGGATAACGGCTGGACCTCCAACGTCAAGATCCACGATAAGGCAAGAGCAACGGAATCGGTCGTGATTGATTTCGGTGACGTATTTGCCGTGGATCAGATCGTGGTGCATCCCATATCCGATCTGTGGCCCGAGGATTTTGAAATATTGCTTTCCCCGGACGGAGAGAATTGGGTGTCTGTCGATAAGCAGACCGGCAGTAAAAAGCCGAATGAGCCGTATATTGTGCAGCTTGCAGAGCCCGTTGATGCAATTATGGTGAAATTTGAAGCCACCAAGCTGCGCAGCACTGCAGCGGACGGGTATATGCTGCAGCTTGCGGAAATTGAAGCCTACGGCACGCCCGTGTGCGACAAGAGTGCACTGCAGGCAATCATGGACGAATACGTGGCAGCAGGCGGTGACGTCAATGCCGAGGCGTACGTCAAGGCGCAGGCGGGGATGGATAACGCCCTTTTGACCTCCACCTCCATGAACGTGCTCATCCGCGCGCTCAAGGCTTCCATGCCGCAGCCCGAGCAGAGCAGTGAGGAGGTAACGACCGAGCCTGGGGCAGGCGAAAATACCGAGCCCGTAGGGTCGAGTAGCTCGACAGAGTCGAGCATAGAATCGACCGCATCCGGGGAAGAACCCAAACGCGGCTGTAAGAGCATCGTGGGCGCATGCGTCCCCGCAGTCATCATTGCAGCAGGCGTTGTGTGCTTTGCAAAAAGAAAGAGAAAATAAGATAAAGGACAATGAAGAAAGGCTCGTCGCAAGACGAGCCTTTCGGTTTTTAATTTTTACTGGTTGCAACGACCTCTTGACCGTCCACAACTCTTTGGGCATCCGAGATCAGCTTTTCCACAAAGGTGGAAAGCACGAAGAACGTGCCCTGACCGTTCTGAGGATCGCCCGGATCATCGGGGGAGTCCACCAGCTCGACCGTCATATAAGACTTGAGGTTGGAGTAGCGGTAGAAGCGGTAAATGGTGTAGCGCGTCGTGCCGTCCGGGTCAGCTGCCGTGATGGTCAGCTTGAGCTGGCATTCGCTGTCGGGTGTGGCGCGGAAGGCAGCCATTTCCTCCTCGGTCAGATCGGTAGCACCCTCAACAGACGCGTAGAGCAGACCCTGGTACATTTTGCGGAAGTTGTCAGCCGCTGTAGAGAGCTGCTCCTTGCCGCTTGCGGTGTGCAGCAGAACTTCGTAATCCAGCTGCTCACCGTTGGCACTGACGACCATATTGCCCGAGGATACCGTGGAAAGCAGGAGGTATCCCCATTCGCCCGTCTTGCCGTCTACCAAAATATAAGAACCGTCAGCGGTCTTGTAGTAAGCGCCGTTGCCCCAAACGCCCAGCGTCACGTTAGAGGTGTTTGCCTTGGACCAGGACTGCTTTGCAACGTTGTAGATCTCAAAGTAATTTTCAGTCTCGTTGAAGCGCAGGGGCGTGTTGCCCGTGGGATAGAAGGTCACACCGTTTCTGTCGGCACTGTTTACCACCATGGAAGAGGTATCCTTGTCGGTAAAGTAGATCGGAGGCGTCAGGGTTTTGATTGTGAACCAATCGCCCGTGCCGTTGTCGATCAGAATATACTGGTCGTCTGCGGTAATATAGACCGTGGAGTTGCCCCAAGAGCCCATGCCCTGGGTCAGCTGCTTGCCGTGGCTGCTGTTTTTATCCAGCATAAACAGGTATCCGCTCTTAGTGTAGAAGTAGTCGGTCTGGTATGCTGCCTTACCCTCTACTGTGTTGGCACTGATAATCGCGCCGGTGGATGCATCCAATACCTTAACGTCTGCGCAAAGTGCGTAGCCATGCGCCTTATCGGCACGGAAGTACATGTAGTAGGTGTAAGTGCCCTTGGATTCATCGGTTTTGGTCTCAATGAACATGTAATCTCTTGCGTACTGCTGCGACATAGGATACTGCACCTTGCCCTTGGTCGCGTACTGTGCGGAGATCATGTAATCCGAGATTTGAATAGGCGTAAGAGGATTGCCTTCCCCGTCCACCAGCACGTAGGTGCCGTTTTCCTGCTTGATCGTATAGGTGAGCTCCTTGCCGTCAACAGTCGCGGTGTGTCCGTTTCCTCTGCCGGGCAAGAAGGTCATCTGAGAGGTTGCGGAGTTGTCAATACCAAATTTGATGCTGTTTTGCCCCCAGGAGTAGATCACATCCTGCACGTATGCAACGTTGAGCTGCACGAAATAGGAGTCGTACCAATCCACGTCGCTCCATTCAAGGAAGGGAACGGCACTTTCGTAAAGCTCTACCAGCATAGGGGTATACACGTAGACGTATTCACCGTCCTCGTTCTTTGCCATGATCTCACCGTAAGCGTAGTAAATGCCTGCGGTGGTTTTTTTACTGATGCTGATGCGGTTGAACACGGTAAAGGTTTTGCCTTGCTCGTCCACGTCGTCATAATAGTAGGAGATGATGTGCGCAGGCTCCAACACGCCGTATTCGTCCATGACGTCTGCGTCGGGATCCAGCTTGATAATGCGCAGCGCGGCAAGAGAATACAGGTTGTAGAGCGCGGTGTTAACGTTATCGTAATTGGGGAAATAGCCCTTCATGTATTCCGAATCGGTCTTGTAGGACATGGAGGAATACATGGTATTTTCTCTTTCCTCCAGGTCAAGATACGAGAAGTCGCATACCTTTCTGGAGTACAGCTTGAACAGCTCGTCGTACATTTCCTCGGAAACCTCGGCGTAAGCCTTGGTAAGCTCCTCTCGGTCAATCTCCTCGGGCTTTACCGTTTCGGGATCTATGCCAAGACGTTTGCAAGCCTCTTTGAAAATGATATCGTTGATCTTTTCGTGGTCAATGTCACTTTCAATGATGAAATGCTCTACGTCAAAGTAGGTGTTCATGGAGGAAGGATAGGAGACCATAGGGGTCAGCAGCACCTCTAAGGGCTGCAGCACGTAATCCTTGATGCCGTTTGCGGACAGGATATATACCTTATCTCTGCCCTGGAGCTGCGCGTAATAGCCTGCACCGGAAACGATGGGATCGCCCACGATGACCGTGTAAGACGTACCGTCGCCTGCGGTGGTGGTGAATGTGGCAGGCTTGTATTCGTATTCACGCTCAGTGCCGTCCTCCAGCGTTTCCTTACGCGTCTGCGCAACCAGACCGTATTCCGCATAGCGGATGGTGCCGTCAGGCTCACGGTCGGGATCTGCCAGTCGTTCCATGGAGATGGTATAGCCGCAAGCACTTGACAGTTGTGCAAAGGATTCAAGGCTAAAGGCGGTGGTGTCATAGCCGTCGATATAGAAGTTGTTGGTGTCCTGCTCACGGATAAAGGTAAATGAGCCGTGCTCGTTGGTAATTTCAATCTTGTCAATGCGGTTCTGCGGCTTTTTGCCAAGTGAGGAGGAAGCGTCGTAGGTCAGCTGGCGGAACAGCATGACTCTGCCGGAAAAGCCCACGACCTCAGTTCCCTCGGTTTCCACCACGGCGTAAACCTTGCAGGCACCCGTTTTTGGGTCAACCTGAATCAGCGAGTCGTGATCGGTTACAAAATAGCCGTCCGCGTCCTGCGGCAGGGGATCAAAGCTGAAATTGGGGAAGGATCCGTTGAGATGGCACAGGTGATAGATACCGTCGATTTTTTTGACGTAGTATTTGGTCGAGATGACCTCTACCTCGCCGTTCTCACCCACGATTTTGACCTGCTCGTTGTAGGTCAGAATACTGACCAGTGCGCGTACACCGATCAGCACACCGATCAGCAGGGCAAAGCTGACGGCTAAGGCAATGGCAGCGTTTTTCTGCGTGCGGTAAAGGGATTTCTTTTTGGCTGTTTTGCGCTTGATCCAATGCGCATGCAGGACAAGGTCCGCAGTGGGCACGTCGCCCGGTACGTATTTTTGTCCTTTGCCGTTTTCCTCTGTGTACCAGCCGTCAAAGGTGTAATCCTTGCGCTGCGGAATAGGCAGAGCAGGCAGCGGCTCACCTACCTTGACCTCAAGAGAGCGGCAGGAAACCTCACCCTTTCCGGGACGGAACGAGAGGGTAAAAAACTGTTCTTGTATCATAAATATTTTCTCCTGACGTTAAAGAAGATGCCAACGCCGAAGCAGACCAGGGCGGGGACGACCGCCAGCACGATCATAACGGGCATGGGGTTGCGCGATGCCATAACGGCTTCTGCAATATCCCAAACCAGAAACGCCTTGAATTCCAGCGTGACGGGAATGACCTCTCTGCCCATATAGCGCAGCGTGCCGAGCACGACGTCCGCGTTGCCGTAGGCGTCGGAAGCCAGCACCGTGTCGGAAAGGAACTCTGTGGATGCAATGCAGCAAACGTAAGAGGGTTCTTGCGCAACGGAGTAATTGGTCTCCTGTGTCGTACGGTTTTCTACGGTCAGCGTCATAATGCTGAAGGGATATTGTCCCGCTGCCTCGTGTACCTCTCCGTTCACCGTGCCGTTAGCGGTCGCGGGAGCGGTAAAGATATTGTGCATGGTGCGGGTGATGCCGTTGGATCTGTAGGAATGGTACATGTAAGCCTCTGTGTTGGTGGTCTCGTCCTCCAATACGTAGGTGGGCTTATAATTGTCTGCAGGCTTGATGGCGGATGCGTGGTCAAAGATGACCGTGGGGGGATACCCGTTCTTTCTCAGGTCACCGGTAAAGGATGCACCTGTGCCCAGCGTTGCATACGTACCAATGAGTGCAAAGCCCTCACCGTCCACGTTTGCCTCGGCGTCCTGCAAAAGATAATTTTCGGAAAAGCCTGCGCTATCGGTTTTGCGCGCCTGCTTGATGCCCCAAAATTCCAGATACTCCTCTAAGTTGGGGAGTGTGGGGGAATCGGGATCGCAAACGTACAGGAAGGAATACGCCTTGTCAAGGAACGCATCCAGCTTGTCAATCTCGTCGTTATCATCGTTTGCGTCGCCGTAAAAGTCGTATTGCGGCGCCATGGTAATAATCAGGCGGCAGTTTTCGGGGATCGCATCCTGCTCAAGATCCAGCGTTTGCACCTCGTAGCCCGCTGCCTCGATCAAACGCTTGAATTCGTGATAGCCCTCGATCTTCTCACCGTGATTGACGGTCAGGCAAGCAATGGGGGATTCGGCACGCGTAACCGCAAGAATACCCGAGGTCAGTTTCTTTTCACCGTTGTACGCCCAGTAATCATTGGAGGTGGCGTCATTAGAGGTGAACAGGGAGTCAACCGTAAATACGCGGTATTCCGTACCGAAGGAGACGATGACGTTGGAGGAATAGATGTTGGTTGCGCTGGTTGCCTTGAAGCGCTGGATTGCAGAGGGGTTTTTGACGATGTTCACGTATTGCACGTCCACGTAATCGGGAAATTCCTTTTGCAGACCAAGCGCAGTGTAGTGAATGTAGCGGGTGTAATCGTTATCGTCCAGCACGTCCGGGTCGGTACAGAAGATGATCTCTACCTTCAAGGGCTCCTCACCCTTGGCTGCGCGCTCTGCATTGACTGCGTCTACCGCATTGGGCAGATTCTTTTCAAGCAGGTCGATGCAGGAGTCGGATACCTTGTAAAGCGTGCCTTCCATGGAGAAGTACCGCGGAATGGCAAAGTCCAAAAACCAAAGTCCGTGCGTAGCAAGGGCATGGAATCCGATATTGCAGAGCAGCACGCCCGCAATGACCAGTACGGTCACGGCATAAAATACGGTTTTTTTGGTGAATTTATGCATCATGCGTGCTTCCTCCTTATCAGCGTGATCATGCCTGCGGTAAAACAAATCAGTGCGGGAACGGTGGCAAGCAGCACCGTGATATAAGTCTTTTGCGCCACCGTGATGGTGTCAATGGTGGAGTCCGCAAAGGGCTTGGAGGTCAGCGAGGTGGGGATGCGATCGTTGCCGATGGTCTCAATGGATGCCAGCAGCACGCCTGCGTTGCCGTAAACGGGGGAGTGCAGCGCGTCCTCGTCGGCAAATTTCGTCGACGTGCAGGTAAGAACGTAGCCCGTGCCGCCCGCGACGGTTTTTTCGGAAAGCGTCATCATAATAAAGGGATTTTCGGCAGATGCGCTTGCAACCGCCTGACCGCCTGCCCAAGCCTGGGCGTTTTCACCCGAGGTCAGAATGGGGGAGAGGGTGCAGCCCGCGTTGGCGTAAGTGCCGTCGCCTGCTGCGGTAAAGCCCTCGGCGGGACGGATGACTGTCGCGCCCGCGAATACCACAGGGCTGTATCCTGCCGCCTGCGCAATGGCTGCGCCGCGCGTGTTGGTGGTGTAATTGCCAAGCAGCGTGTAGCCGTCTACGGAGAGAGATTGCGAGGTGTCCTTTACGGTATAGCAATGCTCAATGCCTGCCACCTCGGAGTGCATAAAGTCAACGCCCCAGCCCTCCAGATAGGTCTCCAGGTTGACAAAGCTGCCGGAAACGAAGGTGTCGGAGTTTACGAACACTGCGTATGCGCCGCCCGCCTGCATATAAGCGTCCAGCTTGACGATCTCGTCCTTGACGGAGATGCCGTCACTTACGGCAAAGTCCTTGGTGGGATTGTAGGTCACAAGCAGCTCGCAGTCCTCGGGAATCTCAAAGTTCATCAGATCAAGGTAGGTGTAGCGGTAGCCTGCGTCGGTCAGCAGATTGAGAAAGGAGTTGTCGTACATGGTCTCACCGTGGTTGACGGTCAGGTATGCCATGGGCGTCTGTCTTTGCGCTACGTGCAAGATGCCCGTAGCCAGGCTCTTTTCACCGTTATAGGCGATGGGGGTTTCAAGGTCTGCACTGTTGAACACGTAAAAATCGTTCAAGGGGCGCAGCACGTGGCGATCACCGTACGCAATGACCACGTTGGTATCTGCATATACGTTATATTTCTTTGCAAGTGAGGGGTGGTTCCAGATGTTGATGAACTCAATCCGGATATGATCGGGGAACTCTTCGGCAAGCTCCTTGGCGGTGTTGAGCAGATATTGCTGTATCGGCTGTTCCTCCCAGGCTGCCTTGTCGTCGCAAAAGATGATGCGGATCTTTTGCTTTTCGCTAAGCGATGCGTTGTCGGCATCGATTTGCGGGATAATACTGTCCGCCACGTAATCGCGGCAATTGTCCGAAAGGGTAAACGTGCCCGATGAGGTCATGTCAATGAACCAGGAATAACGCACAGCAAGCGTCTGGAAAATGACGTTGACCATTACGACCACGGCAACGACGCAAATCGTCAGTGCCACGGACAAAGAGCCATAGCGAAAGCGGCGGCTTGTCGCTGTTCTTCTCATGTTGTGTGTTCCTCCGTATCAGCCCCAACGGCGCTTTTCGTAAACTCTGACGGTCAAAAACAGGAATACGAAGGTGATGGAAATGTAGTAAAGCAGCGCGGAGAAGTCAAACATACCGTAGCTGAATGCGTTAAAGCGGCTGAGCACCGAGAACCAGTCCACGATAAAGCGCAGCCAGTAAGCATCGATGAGCGTATTGACAAAGCTGAGCAGCACCATGCCCAAAATAACGGCAATGGTGATCACTGCTGCGGCAAGCTGGTTTTCGGTCAGTGCCGAGATAAAGGTACCAATGGCGATAAACGCAGCACCAATGAGCAGAATGCCAACAAGGCAACCAATCACCTGTCCGGTTACGGGACCGATATGGGTGGTGTTGTAGGATTCGCTGCCGCGCTCAATGGAGGCAAAGGCGTAGATCGGAATAAAGTTGATGCAGGAGATGAGCAGTGAGGACGCAAACAGCGTCAAGGCGGCTAAGAACTTACCCATGACCATGCCCGTAATGGAAATGGGGGCGGTCATGAGCAGCTGCTCGGTGCGCAGCTTTCTCTCTTCTGCAAACAAACGCATGGTCAGAAGCGGGATCAGAATGACAAAAGCGAAAACCATCATCATGAAATAGGATGAGGTGTCGTAGCTGGAGGATACGATGGTGGTGTAGCAGCAAAGCAGGGCTGACATAATAAAGAATACACCCGCAAACACGTATCCGATGGGATTGATGAAATAAGAGCGCATCTCTTTTTTATAGATGGCAAGCATATCGTTTTACACGGCAAAGAGCCGTACTCCTTTCGAATTTTTAGTACCCGGGGAATTATTCCTCGTCCTCAATCTCGGTCGCGTCAGCGGCGGCACGCTTTTCCGCGCCATCCTGCAGCATGGTTTCAGCCACCTGCTTTTCTAAAGCGTCCTTGGTACCCGTGCGGCGGCGTGCCACTCTGCCGGGCTTGCTCAGTCTGTCGTCGGCGGACTTGTCCACAACCGTGATAAAGATATCCTCAAGGCTCATGCCCAGTGCTTCCAGGCCGATGATTGCCCAGCCGCGCTCTGCCATGGAGTAGAACAGCTTTTTACGCACGTCCACGCCGTAGTCACTTTCAATCATGTAGGTGTAAGCTTCTCCGTCGCGCTCTGCCAGCACCTCGGCGTAGGCAATGCCGCTCATGCTCTTGATAGCGGCAAGCACCTCGCGGGAAGGACCGCAGATTTTGACGTTGAAGCGGCGGTTGTTCTCAACGGCGCGGGAAATGTTCTCGGTCAGCTCGTCTGCCACGATTTTTCCCTTGTTGATGATGACGATTCTGTCGCAGACCGCCTGCACCTCTTGGAGAATGTGGGTGGAGAGAATGACGGTGTGCCCCTTGCCCAGCGTTCTGATCAGGTTGCGGATCTCAATGATCTGCTTGGGGTCAAGACCGATGGTCGGCTCGTCAAAAATGATGACCTTGGGATTGCCGATCAGTGCCTGCGCGATACCTACGCGCTGCTTATATCCCTTGGAGAGATTGCGAATGACTCTCTTGCGCACGTCGCTGATCTTAACGACCTCGCACACCTCGGCAATGTGCTCCGCACGGGGCAGCTTGCAGCCCTTGAGCTCATAGCCAAAGCCCAGGTATTCATCAACGGTCATATCGAGGTAAAGGGGGGGCTGCTCGGGCAGGTAGCCGATCAGCTTTTTTGCGCTCAGAGGGTCAGCTAAGATGTCAATGCCGTCGATCGAGACCTTGCCGGACGTACCCGAAAGGTAGCCGGTCAGAATGTTCATGGTCGTGGATTTGCCGGCACCGTTGGGGCCCAAAAGCCCCACGATTTCGCCTGCCTCCACCGAGAAGCTGATATCGTCCACAGCGCAGTTAGAGCCGTAGTTTTTTACCAGATGTTCGATTTTTATCATACGTACAGATCCTTTCTCTGTTTTACATAACTATACAGAGTACATGATATCATAAAATTGTAAATTGGTTGTGAACATATGTAAAAATCATCATTATATTATAATAAAAAATGCACGGGAGAGGTTGTGCCCGCGCAAGGATTATGTTATAATGAAAGGGAGGTGATAAAATATGGAAGAGAAACGAGAATCACATAAAAGAAAAGAATTGCGCATTAAGCAATTTGATTATAGCTCTAAAGGAGCATACTTTGTGACCATATGTGTTCAAGATCGAAAAAGAATATTGTCCGAAATCCTTTCTCCGGTAGGGGGCGGCGCCCACGACGCCCTTGTTGAGCCTCAACTACTTATAAAAAACGACGAAGGCATTGATGACTCATTTTTACCACAAATCCGATTGAGCGAGATGGGAAAGATTGTGGAGAAAAACCTTTTGTCAAGCGAGAATATTTCCGGCGTTACAATCGACAGATATGTTATTATGCCCGACCACATACACGCAATTATCTTGTTAGATCCTGAAAAATATATCAAAGGCTCAGAGAGGTCGTCGAGGGCGCCGACCCCTACCAACGAAATGTTGCCTCACGTCATTTCAACGTTCAAAAGATTCTGTCATAAAGAGATTGGCGAAAAAATATTCCAACGCGGATATATGGAGCATATTGTGCGGGATCGAAATGACTATGAAACGAGGGCAAAATATATCTACGAGAACCCTATGCGTTGGTTTTATGACGAATTGTACACAAAAGAATAAAAACGTGCTAATTTGAGTTGGAGGAGATATGAGCAATTTCATATACAAAAGGCTTTTATTTAAGGATGATACGGAACTCCCGTATATTTCAGCAAATTATCAAAGACCTGAGGTTGCACGATATATTAATATTGCTGATAATTATTTTGATTATGTTACTGTCGGCAAAAATGTTTATTTCTATAAGGTGTACCGGAGCAGTAAGTTGATTGGTACAATACATCTTGAAAAACAATATAAAACGCTTTTTATGGATATATTGGTGTTTCCTGAATATCAAAAACAGGGGATTGGGATAAGTATTCTCGCGGATATACAAAACGATGTTTTTGGTCTTGATTACGAAATAATTGAAGTTGCCATTGACCAAACCAATGTGGCATCTATAAAATTATTTGAAAAAGCAGGATTTGTTTTTGTGTCGCAAGAGGACGAGTTGAAAAACTATGTTTGGCAGAAAGAGAAATGAGCCTTGGCCGGATCATCCGCGCTCTGCGCAGACGGTGGATTCGTGACCACTTCTTCGCAGTGCGCATATCGCTCTGCGATGTCGCCCTGCGAAGGTCAAAGGTCGAATGAAGGGCGTTGTGATGGGTTTGGTTATCCGCGACCTTTGCATCGGTGACCTCTTGCCACCATCCCCCACCAACACAAAAACCCGATGCGAATGCATCGGGTTTTTGTGTTGGTGGGGGATGGTGGATTCGGACCACCGAAGTCAGTGACAACAGATTTACAGTCTGCCCCCTTTGGCCGCTCGGG
>JAFNZX010000111.1 GCA_017382615.1 Clostridia bacterium
AACGGTAACTTGAATTACCGAAATCGGTGTGAAAACCAATATTTCAGCGGTTAACTTGAAAATGAGTGAGCGGATAACTGACATAGCCCCCCTCCGGGAGGGGGGAGGCTGGCGCAGGCTTGTTCCAAGCGCAGGGGGGAGAGTGCGAATACAATCGGTTTCTGCGCGTAATATCTCCATAGCAAAAGCAGAAGCCCACTAAAGACTTCTGCTTCACATATTTTCACCGCTTATTCCGCAGCCCCATCCGACTGCCTTTTTAATCTTTGCTCATTCGCTCTTACGCGTATGCGAGAGCAGCCACGTGTACAGCTCATCGCCCGCATAGGCAACGTTCCACGCGTCGTGTCCAACACCGTGCAGGATCTTGATCTGCGCCTGTCCGCCGTTTCTGTTGACCGATTTGACCATCTGCACGCTGTCCATGACCGGCACGACCTCGTCGCAATCGCCGTGGTAGGCAAGCACGGGCACGTTTTTCAGCGCGCCTCCCAGCCAATAAATGCCGCTGCCGCAAACGGGCGCGATGGCGGCAAAGCGTTCGGGGGCAGCCATTGCCAGCATCCAAGTGCCCGTGCCTCCCATGGAAAGACCTGTCAGATACACTCTGTCGCGGTCAACCGGCAGAGTTGCGCAAATATCCTCCAAAAACGCTAACAAAGATTCGGTATAGCAGCCCCAATACTTGTTTTCCGGGCATTGCGGCGCGACAAAGATAAACGGATACTCCGCACCCTTTTCGCGCACGTGCTTCATGTACCCGTGACAGCACACGCGATCAAGATCATCGCCGCGCTCCCCCGCGCCGTGCAGAAAGACCACAAGCGGATATGCTTTGTTTTCGTCATAATCCTTGGGCAAATTCACTACGTAATTGAAATGATAATAGACGTCACTTTCCCATTTGTGCTTGGTGTACATATGATTCCTCCGTTTTTTGATTAGATTGAACGCATATATTCATTTTCTTTTACGGTGCATATGCACCCTTTTTCTTTTGGGTGGTGGCAGCCAAAGCAGCACAAGCAGTCCTAAAAAGAACAAGAATACCACGCAGGCAAAAACAAGTATGCAGATCTGCGCAACGGGCGCACGCCCTTCAAGGATCTCGCTCGGATCTTGCGGATTATAGCAGATCTTTACAACGTCCCCTTTGCGGTAATGCCTCATAAAACCGCCCGATACCGATACGGCAGTATCCGAAACAAGCTCGCGTTCATATTCCTTGCCACCCACCGTATAGCTGATGAAAATATTTCGATTGGAGGAATATTTTCCGCCGTGATCCACCTGTACCTCGGTCACCACCGCCTCATACTCCACCATACCCTCCTTCATTTCCACGTACTGCGAGATAGAAGAGATCATCAGCACTATGATAACAGCAAACAACAAAAGCAAGAGAAAAAAACAGATCGTCACCTTTAGCTTCATTCTCCGCCCTCCTGCACCCAAATAGGCGAGGTCCAGCCGAATCTGCCGTCGGCAAGCTCGACGCGCAGATAGAAATAATCGGTCGCGTTTTCCTGCTTATAGTCCAAAATCAGCTCGGACGCAGCCGTGAGCGCTACGTAATTGCGGCAATTCTTCACCAACGTTACGCGCTTGATCGGCACGTCCGCCTTGACGCGATAGAAAATATGCAAGTCGCGGCTCTCGGGACGGGTGATCACCTTTCCCATATAGTGCCCGTTGATGCGGAAATCGATCTCCATTCTGCCGCGCATCTCTCCCGTGCTCTCGCCCATCATGTACGCAAAGGTGCGCTTGGCGCAAAGTGCCTCAAAAATGGCTGCGGGAGTGTTTTCGGTCGCCCACACGCCCGTCACACCGGGGTACTTTTCGGGATAGGGCAAATTGGGATCGACGCGCCCATTCATGCCGCTGTGGTCGTCCGAGCCGCCGATAACACCCATTTTCGCCCCTTGGCGCAAGGCGTCCTGCCAAAAGCCGCCCTCGCAGCAGGCATACGTTGCCCCTGCGGGGTTGCCCATGTACTCTGCCGCGTCACCGCGCGAGATCACCTCGATAAAGGGCGTGTGCAGCTCGACGGGCAGCGCGAGAAAATCTGCATTTGACGTAAAGGAATAGGTGTCGTGCGGACAGGTGATGACATCCTCGCGCCCAAGCAGCGCGGTAAGCTCTTCCTTGGTGATCTCACCGTCGCGCACACCGCGCACCATATCTGCATCCGCATCACGGAAATACAGAACCAAATTATTATAAAAAGGATAGGAATCGCGCTCATAGCCAAGCAGCGTGGAAAACTTGCCCGGCTGGCAGTATTCTGCCACCTTTTGCTTGATCACATCCCACTTCGACGGGCTTCCCTCCCACAAGGTAGGTCGACCCACGCCGCCGTGGTCGTGATCGGTCAGCACCGCGAAATCCAAACCCGCAAGATCGCGGATATTGCGAAAATACGTATCAATATCGGGTCTGCCGTCCGACAGATTGGTGTGCCCGTGCATCTCGCCCACCAAGGGGAGCAGCTCGGGCGCAGGCGGATCATAGCTGCGCCACGCCGCCTGCAAGTCCGCGCCCGTCGCGTCCGCCTTGCAGTACACCGCATCGGTAAACGCCGCGGAACGGTTGGCGGTGTCGTATCTCTTGGCTGAATATTTGTCGGGGTGCTTCATAAGACACCTCCTTGTAAAATTTCGTCAAAATATGCCCGCAGCCTCTTTGCGTCGCCGTCGAACACGTAGCCCTGCATACCGAGTGCGCACGCAGCCTGCACGTTCTCCGCCCTGTCGTCCACAAACACGCACGCGGCAGGGTCAAGGTCAAATTTCTCGCAAATATGCGCAAAAATTGCCGCATCCGGCTTGGTCAAACCGCAGACAGCCGAAAAAACGCAGCCGTCCACAAGGTCAAGAATGGGAATTTCATGCGCGTGAGAAGCAAAATAGGTGGAAATATTGGAGAGCAGGTAAACGGGCACACCGTAGGTGCGCTTGATGTGCAGGATCAAGTCGCGCATCCCCTCCATTTCGGGTATATTGTAGATCCAGTTATAATAAATCTGCTCCACCGCACCGTGCAGATGCGCAGGCACGCGGGACTGAATGTCCGCAACAACCTCGGCATCCGTGATCGTGCCCGCATCCAGTCGATCCCAGTACTTGCGGTCAAACGCAATATGCGCCAGCAACGCCCCCTCCACGGGGTCTTCTACGTACTTTTTCACCATAATCGACGGCTCAAAGCGCACAAGCACCTGACCGAAATCAAAAATCACTGCTTTCATAGCTCCACCGCCTTTCAAATGTCTGTCATCATGATACCACGCATCCCCACTCCGTCTACAGCGATGCCATTTGATTACTTGACCAGATCACCCACACCGTCAAGCACGTATTTGGGGCGATAGGGGAAATTGTCAATATCCTCGCGCGAGGTCACACCGCTGAGCACCAGCACGGTGTCCACGTTGGATTCGATACCTGCAATGATATCGGTATCCATTCTGTCGCCGATAAACGCAATGTCGCTACTGTGACAGCCCAGCATGCGCAGACCGTGACGCAGCATCAGCGGGTTGGGCTTGCCTACAAAATACGTCTTTTTGCCGGTTGCAATCTCAATGGGGGCTACCAGCGAGCCGGTCGCGGGCATAATTCCCTTCTCGGTCACACCAATGGTGTCGGGGTTTGCACCGATCAGCTTTGCACCGTTGTTGACAAGCGCAATCGCCTTTTCCAGCTTTTCAAAGCAATAGGTACGCGTCTCGCCAATGACCACGTAGTCGGGATTGATATCGTTCATATAAATGCCCTTATCGTAAAGCGCCTTGGAGAGTGCCGCCTCACCGATGACGTATGCAGTGCAACCGGGCGCCTGAGAATGTAAAAATTCAGCAGTCGCCATGGCACTGGTGTAAAAATGGTCAGCGGAAACGCTCAGCCCCATGCGCTCCAGCTTCATGCTCAGCTCGTGCGGTGTTCTTTCGGGGCTGTTGGTCAGAAACACAAACTTTTTGTCGTGCTCAATCATCCAGTTTACAAACTCACGAACCCCCTCCAAAATTTCGTTGCCGTGATAGATCACGCCGTCCATGTCGCATATAAAGCCTTTTTTCTCAAGGATTTCTTTCATTTTCTTTTCTCCTATCGTAGTGATTATTTAAGTCAATTGAGCAGTCTGTTTTGTCAGCTCATATTACAATCATGCTCATTTTATCATACGTATATTTCATACGTCACGGAATTGAACCATATTTTTCTGTCATTGCACAAAACAGAAAGATAATGCCCTCCCTCTGTGCAATCGCTGATTGCACCTTCATCGGTGATAGATGACGTGTTTTCCAGCGCCCGTTTGATAAAGGCAAAAGTCTCCACGTTTTCGGGGATTTTATGCTTTCTGCGCATTCTTTTTTGCGCAAATTTGCCTTTGATATGCCATTTTCCCTCATTTTCCAGCAAAACCTTGCGTAAATCCTCGGTAGGATCATAGGTCAACTGATCAAGGACGTCCTTGGACGTTTCAAAGTCACGATACTGCACAAACACCCTGTAATGCCCCAAATTCAACCCAAATGCGCTGCGCGCACCGTTTCCGAAAGGCATCAGGGCACACGGAATGTCCATATCTGCCAAAGTATTTTTCAAAAGCCCGCCAAAGTCTTCCGCACATTCACTCAGAATGCAGTAATCCTCGGGCAGCACATCGCGCAACTCTGCACTCCCGCAAATTTCGCAAAAATCCTCTTGCCATAATGCTCTGCAATTCTCACAGTATTTCATAAGCCCTCCGATTTATCTTATTTTTCAGTGAAACACACGCGCTTAAGTAGTCAAAAGCACGGCATCTCTGCCGGCAAATCCTCATAAAAGCAGCTTTGATAGCCGTTTTCGCGCAAAAACGCAAAAGCGGATCTTAATTTTTGCTCAAACTCCGGCTGATACATGTAATAATCCGCATAAAAATACTGCTCGTGGATCATGACTCTGATCCCCTCGCGCTGATGCATGCGCGCAAGCTGCTGTAAAATGTCTTCCGTGGAAAAGCAATTCAAGACGATATCAATGGAAGCAAAAGAAATATTGCCGATCTGCAGAATCTCACCGCTGCGTATTCTTGCCGCACCACATTCATCTATGCCATAAGAGGTACGAGGCTTCTCTTGCGTGCCAAACAGCCCCAGCAGTCCCTTGACGCCGTTGTCCTCCATCGCACGCAAGCCGTCCTTTGTCAATTGGCAGCAATGCACCGTTGTCGTGCTTGCCAAAGACCGAGGCGACGCAAAGCGAACGATCTGCTCATGCACCCGTTTGCAATCATCATATACCTCATCATAGCCCGAAAATTCGTAAGGATTGACATTCTCCAGCTGTGAGTGAAAAGATAGCTTGAGCCAATCCGCATTTTCTTTCCATTCATCATAATACGCGTCGCTCATCATGGAAAGATCGAAATTCTCCATGCGGTAAAATAAATTGAGCTGAATTTTCAAGTCAAATTCCTCATGCAGCCGCCGATACATGGCAAGATATGGATGCTCAAAGATACTTTGATAGCTATTCTCGGTGATTTCCTTCAAAAATCGGATATTATCATCCACAGTAAAACAATAATGCTTGATAAGATCACCGCCCTTCTCTTTTTATTATAGCAGAGAAATCAAAATATTTCAAGCAATTTTCTATAGAAAACCCGAGGCGATTGCCTCGGGTTCAATTTATGATCGCATCAACGCTTGAAAATCCTCACGATCAAATAAAGGCGCATATCTTGTCTGCCTCAGTCTGTTTTTGAGTTGCACTGGCATCGGCTTTTCGATGTCGTCCATGCCGTTTTGAATGCCCGCGCAACCAATTGGATCAAGACGCCCCGCGCAAAAAACGATAAAAGGACCGCTTTACACAAAAGCAGTCCCTTAATATCATTCACGCCTCGGGCTCTATTGCGGGCACGTTCTCGGGCACGTTCTCCTGCACTCCGCCCGGGACGGGCTTAACGCTCTCCACGCCAAGCTCTTCTGGCGTTGCAAATCTG
>JAFNZX010000112.1 GCA_017382615.1 Clostridia bacterium
AATGCTGCAACAAAATTTGCTACATTGCAGAAAAAAGCAGGAATCTGCTCAAAATCGAACAAATTCCTGCTATTTTCCCGCTATTTCCGCAGCCCGATCCGTCGGAATTTTTTTATTGGTTTATCTCGCTTGCAATCCGCTCAATTGCGCGCGTCATGCCGCCCTCGCCCGAAACCGTGACGTGGGCGTATTTTTCGTAAAGTGCCGCGCGCTCGTTATAAAGGTCGCGCAGGGTGTACCCTTCGGGCATGACCACGCCGCGGTGGGCAAAGTCACCCAGGCGCGCTTCCATTTCCTCGTAGGAAATATGGATATACACGATCTTGCCGATGGTGGCAAAATGGCGCATGGCACGTTCGCTGTACACCGCGCTGCCGCCCGTGGCAATCACGGCATTTTGCTCGGTGATGGAGCAGTTGACCTCGGACTCGATCTCCAAAAAGCCGTCGTTTCCGTGCTCCTTGATCAGCTCGTGCAGCAGCTTTTGATGTTTCTTTTGAATCTGTAGGTCGGAATCGATAAATTCCATACCGAGTTTTTTTGCAAGCAATACCCCCAGCGTGCTCTTGCCGCACGAAGGCATGCCGATTAAAATGATGGACATAAAATACTCCTTCAAAAAAGTTTCCGTAGGGGCGCACTGTGTGCGCCCGCGGGAGACCGCAGGTCTCCCCTACGAGTTATAACCACGTAGCAGACGCAGGGCGGAGGTTCACTCCCGCCGCGGCTGGGGCTTGCCCCTACCCTACAAAAGCACTTGTCAATGCAATTCACTCACAACCACGCGGGCGGCTCGTCGGGAATGGGCGGAAATTCGTTCGCGGGGTCAGCCCAAGTGCCTCCACCGCCCCCGGGGGTACCGTCACGCTGTGGGCGCGGCGTGTCAGCAAAGACAAACGTAGTCTTTCCCTCGCTCATTTTGAGCTTTGCGGAAAAAGCCTTGCCCGATTTTTGCGACACGAATCCTTCCAGCACGTCGGTCTCTCCGGTTTCGATCAGCTGCTTTGCAAGCGAGATCGAAATCGTTTTGCCGCAAATGTAGGTTTTGATCTGAAACGGGCAGCCATCCTTATAGCCGCCGCACACGTAGCCGTATCTGCCGCGGAAAATCTCCTTGCCGCACATGGGACAAATGCCGATATGATCACCAAACATGCCGATATCATGCTCGCCCCCCTGCCCTTGATGCTGGGCACGGAAGATCTCCCCAATCTCACGCTCGGCAAGCGCGACCGCATCCGTTTGCGTTGCCTGACCGCGGAACACCTGCTTGAGTGCCTTGCCCATTTCACACGTCTTATACTTGTCCATGCCGATCCCCATGCGATCCAGCGACTCGACCAAGTAAATACCGCCGGGCAGAATGGTATACACGTCCTTTTTGAGCTGGATATAGCCCGAATTGCGCGCGTTATCAATAATTCCCGTGCGCGTTGCCTCGGTGCCCAGCTCCACGCCCTCCAGCATTGCCTTATATTCCGCTAAATCGTTCGCTCCCACGCTGTCCGCCATTTGCGCAGCCTGCTCGTCATCCGCAGCCTTTTCCTCGCGGAAGGGGTTTTTGAGATAGTTCAAAAGCGTTTCGGTGGTATAGTGCTTGGGCGGCGTGGTCTCCTTTTCGGTGGGCTTGAAAATATGATTGACCTTATCGCCCTTTTCAAGTCTTGGCAGCACCTTATCCTTCATGCCGCCGTCGTCAAACTTCATCCAGCCCGGCTCAAGAATGACCGTTCCCTTGAGCGAAAACTCCTCATAGTCGCCTACCTTGACCGTAATTTCGGTGCGCTCCGCAAGGCAATCCTTGGCGCAGAACACCGCCACGAAGCGACGGAACACGGTGGAATACACCTGATTTTCCGCTTCACTCAATCTGCCCTTTTCGGGGATCTTATAGGTGGGGGTGATCGCCGAGTGCGACTCGATCTTGGAGTCGTCAAAAATCTTTTTGCTGTCCTTGAAGGTTACGGGGTAGCCTAATTTGGCAATACCGCCGAGGATCTTTTTGACCTTGTCCTTCTCGGCTGTTGCCATGTATTCCGAGTTGGTACGGGGATAGGTCAGATACCCCTGCTCATAAAGCCTTTGTACGATCTCCAGGCTATCCTTCATGGGCATTTTATATTTCTTTGCAAGCGTGCTCTGCAGCTTGGAAAGAGAGAACAGCTTGCCCGGCATGATGGTATCCTTTTTGCGCTTGACGCTCGTCACCACCGCGTCGGCTGCGTTGTAAGCTGCGCACAGCTGCTCCGCCTTGTAATATTCCTCCGGCTTGAACTTGGTCTTGCCGACAAGCTCGACCACCTCGCCGTTCGTTTTCTCCTTGCTGGCTATGACGCAATATTTGCCCGGCACGAAGTTCTTGATCGCCATATCTCGCTCGTAAATGGCGCGCACAATGGGCACAATGACGCGTCCGACACGCATAAGCGATCCGCATTTGAGTGTGGCGTAGCGGGTCAGATTGACGCCGTACAGCCAGTCGATATACGTACGCGCAAAGCCCTCACCCGCAAGGTTATCGTAGCCCGAGGCATCCTTGAGATCCGCAAGTGCGGCAATCACCGTTTCGGGGGTCTGGTCGGGCAGCCACAGTCTTTTCTGCGCCTTGGGCTCGCTCATGGCGTGCGCAATGCACAGACGAATGATGATCTCTCCCTCGCGGTCTGCGTCCCCCGCATTGACCACGGTATCTACGTCGGGACGGTTGCACAGCGCGCGAATGGTTTCAAATTGCTTGACCACACCGCCATCCACCTGCTTATCGCTTCCCTTTCGCAGCTCAAAATGAAACCGTTCGGGAAAGCAAGGCAAATTCTCCATACTCCAGCGTCCGTCGGGAGAGGGATTGTAATATTCCACGTCGGCAAGGGAGAACAAATGACCAAACGCCCAGGAAACTAAGTAGCCGTTGCCCTCTAAGTACCCATCGCGGCGCGACATGCGCGCGTTGCCGGGAATCTGCTCAATGGCAGCGGCAATATTTCTGCCAAGACTTGGCTTTTCGGCAAGAATTAAAATCATACGGTCCTCTCCTTAACGTTTTTGCTTGAAAAATGCGGTCAATATCTCGCTGCATTCGTGCTCCATCACACCGCCCTCAAATACGGGCATATAGAACAGCGGATATTTTTGAATGCGCATCATGCTGCCGCACGCACCGCCGCGCGCGTCGTATGCGCCAAATACCACGCGGTCTGCTCTTGCTGCTGCCAGAGCACCCGCGCACATGGGACAGGGCTCAAGCGTGACGTACACGGTGCAGCCCGTTAAGCGACTGGTGCCAAGTGCAGCACACGCGCGACGAATGGCAAGCACCTCGGCATGCGCGGTAGCGTCCGGCAAAATCTCGCGCTCGTTGTGCGCCTGCGCGATAATATCACCATCCTTGACAACCACAGCCCCCACAGGCACCTCGCCCAAAGACGCCCCTGCTTTGGCAAGCTCCAGGGCTTGCTCCATAAAGTTTATATCATTCATACAATCATTTCCCCCATAGCTACCAAAAGGCAGATCACAAAATAGACGGTCACCGAAGGCGAAAGAAATCTGCGGACGGCAACACCGCGCGGCAGCTCATCGATTTGCGCAGACGGATTGCTCCCTGCAAGCACGCTCTCGTCCTGCTTTGGGGCTTTGCTTCTTCGCCCCGAAAGCAGCATGAAAATGGCTGCGCAAACCACACCCGCACCAATCACGGCAAGATTGATGCCAAGCACCGCTTTGCCTGCCGCCCATTCATTGGGGATGCGCGCATATACGAACACTTGCACAAAGGAAAGCAGGTTATAAAGCAGGTGTACCAAAACGGACGGCCAGACCGAGCGGCTCTCGGCATACAGCATCCCCAAAAAGATGCCCGCCACGGCGGTATATAAAAGCTGCCCCCAGCTTTGGTGCATAGCGGCAAACAACAACGAGCTGCCAATGATGGCAACGACTTTGCCATAGGGCAACAGGCTACCCAGCACCAGCCCACGGAACAATAATTCCTCGCAAAATGCGGGGATTATGACGATCATCATAAACGCCGGCACCACCATGTACCCCTTATCGGGACTGACCATATCCAGGATCAGATCGACACCCGTATCTTCTCCGACAAAGGGCGCGACCAGCAAGGAATTGATCTGCCCTGCCGCTAAGGTCAAGCCGATGGATGCAGACGCCATGAGCACAAAGCGGCGCAGAAAACGCACGTCAAAGCGGATGGGTGCTCTCGGCTTTTTTTCCGAGATCAATATAAAAAAGGGGATGGGGAGCACATATGACAGCATATAAAACAGATTATACAAGCTCCAATATACAATATCAGCAGCTTTTTCGATCAGATACACTTCAAGCAGCTGCTGCACAAAGCCCAGCACCGTCATCAACACCTGTAAAAGCAGCAGCATCAAAAGCAGCGCAAGACCTAAGCGCAAGGTCAGGCTTCGGTACTCCTTTTCAAGCATTTGACCTCCCCCTTTCACATAAATTTCCAAGATATATTATAGCACCAAACGGATGGTGTGTCAAGGCATAAAAGCAAGGGCGGAATGTCATCCGCCCCGATTCTTATTCCATTTTATATTGGTGGATTTGCTCCCATTGCATGCGCTCGCACCAGTACACGGTGTCATCCGCCACGTCGAACACCATGGTCACCACGGTGGGGCAAGCGGTTTGTGCGGTACGCTTCAAAATCTCAAAGCAGCCCTGCACGTCAAGATCGCGACAGCCTTGCTCCAGCATCTCGGTAGCGGTAAGATAGCGATCAAGCCCCATCCACGGGTGCTGCTCTGCACTTCCCTTGCATGGCGAAAAATTCGTCATGACCGAAAAAGGCGGGCGTTCGAGATAGCGCATTCCCTGCCCGGGCACGATCTGCAGCACGTTTCCCTCCTTGTCGGACAGCTGTGACTGAAAGGTCACCCCCGGCACGCTGCAGACGTTCCCACGCTCTGCAATCTCCTTGATCTCTTGCAGCGTCCTTTTTCCAAGCAGCAGGTCGATATCCAGCAGAATGATATTGGGCTGATCA
>JAFNZX010000113.1 GCA_017382615.1 Clostridia bacterium
ACAGCTGAAAGGCAATGACTTTGCCATTGCAGCCGACGTTTCCTCGCAGTTTGTAAGCGGACTTTTGTTCGCGCTTCCCTTGCTCCAAGCCCCCACGGATTGCCATATCCGCCTGCTTGGGCAGGTCGAATCCCGTCCCTATATCGATATGACGCTGTCTGCGCTCGCCGCATTCGGCATCAAGGTAACGGAGCGCGCGGGCGTGCTGACCATGCCCGCGCACAGCCGCTATATCTCCCAGGGCACGTGCCGCATAGGCGGCGACTGGTCGGGAGCTGCCGCCTTTGCCTGCATGGGTGCTGTGGGTAAGCACCCCATGACGCTGACCGGTCTTGACGCGAATTCCATACAAGGCGACCGCGCAATTCTGTCCATCCTTGCGCAAATGGGTGCGCAAGTAGAAATTGACCAAAGCGCTATCACAATTTCTCCCGCCCCCCTGCACGGCGTGGAAATTGACGCAACAGATATTCCCGATCTCGTTCCAGTTTTGGCGGCAACAGCCGCTCTTGCGCAGGGAAAGACGCACGTTTACGGCGCTTCGCGCTTGCGCCTCAAGAAATCCGACCGCCTTGCGGCTGTGACCGAGCTGCTGCGCACGCTTGGTGCTGATATTACAGAAACCGACGACGGCTTGGTCATCGTCGGCAAGCCCGCACTGACGGGCGGCAGGGTTGACGCACACGGCGACCACCGCATTGCCATGGCGGCAGCGGTTGCATCGCCGGGCTGCACCTGCCCCGTCACAATCGATAACGCGCAGGCGGTCGGCAAATCCTACCCTGCCTTCTGGGAGCAATTATCCCTGCTCTGCGCCCCCGATTCCGTTATTTTATAAAGGAGAAGTATATGCCCTACCCGTTTGGCAACAATCTCAAATTGGATATTCGCGGCGGCTCGCACGATCCCGCAATCACCATGATCCTTTCGGGTCTGCCTGCAGGGCTTGCCATGGATTCCGCGCAGCTGCAGGCTTTCCTTGCGCGTCGCGCACCCGGACAGAACGCCTGGTCCACCCCTCGCAAAGAGGCCGATCAGCCGCATTTTACAAGCGGCACAGTCAAAGGCAAGGACGGCTTGCTGTATACCGACGGCTCGCCCATCGAGGCAGTCATTTACAACACCAACACGCGCTCTTCGGACTATGATGCCGATCTGCCGCGCCCCGGACACGCAGACCTTGCCTCCTACCTGAAATACGGCAAGGACGTGGATCTGCGCGGCGGCGGACACTTTTCCGGGCGTCTGACCGCTCTGAACTGCCTTGCAGGCGGCATTTGCCTGCAATATTTAGCAACCAAGGGCATTCGCATCGGTGCGCACGCGCTGGGAATAGGCGGTATATCCGACCTGCCTTACGACCCGATCAGCAATATGATCCCCTCCTACGCGCAAGCCGATTTTCCCACGCTGGACGCAGATGCGGGTGAAAATATGAAAGCCCAAATTGCCCAAGTGCACCAAGCGGGCGACTCGCTGGGCGGTGTGATCGAATGCAAGATCGCACAGGTGCCCGCAGGACTTGGCGAGCACATGTTTTGCTCGGTGGAGAGCATGATTTCACAAGCCGTGTGGAGCATTCCCGCTGTCAAGGGTATTTCCTTTGGTGCGGGCTTTGACGTTGCCAATATGCGCGGCTCGCAAAATAACGATACCATTTACACGGACGGCACGCGCATTTATACCAAGACCAATCACGCAGGCGGCGTCTTGGGCGGCATGAGCTTCGGCATGCCCATTGTGTTCAAGGTTGCAATCAAGCCCACGCCCTCTATTGCCAAGGAGCAGGAAACCGTCAGCCTTTCGCGCATGGAAAACGCCACGTTGGCAATCAGGGGTAGACACGACCCCTGCATCGTCCCCCGTGCCGTGCCCGTGGTCGAAGCGGCTGCCGCACTTGCCGTAACCGATCTTTTACTTGATCTGTAAAGGAGCTTTTATGTATTATTTACCTACTGATTATTTGGTTTTAACCGCTATCCGCGACAAGAAAACCGCGCCCCACGCGCTGCTGGAGGCAGCTTGCGCCTCTCTGCTCTATCCGCTTTCCAAGAACGCGCTTGCCTTTTCCTTGGGCAAGCTGTGCGCGGGCGGCTACATTGAGGGATATGCGCTGACCGAAAAAGGCGCGGCGTTCTTCAAGAACAATAAAAAGTTTTTGGAAAGCAAGCGCAATGCGAAGCTGCGCCTTTGCGCACTGCTTTGCGCCGAGCAGATCAAGGGCGAGGTCACGCCCTATGAGCTCTCCGATGCGGCTTACACCGAGGCTTGCGACGCTTTGCGCCGCAAATACGCCATTCCCTCGCCCGATTTTACGATAGAGGCAGAGGGGGGCGACCTCTATCTATGCTTTGGCGGCGCGTATACCGAACAAGAGGACGAGGAAGCGATCGCCTTTGAGGACAAGATCAAGGTCACCACTACCTCGCTGTGCGACCTTGCCGACACCTTCCTTGCGTATTTTGAGGACGGCAGACACCACAAGTGCTGCTTATATGCCGACGGTGCACCCGCATACGTTGCCACGGTCAGCCGCAACGAGGGATATACGCGCCTGAATATTGCCAAAATTCTATATAACCGCCAACGCTTCATTGGCAAGCGAGACGGTAATCTTGACTACGCACAATGCGGTGATTTTGCCTTTGACTGCACGGCAAATGACATTGAGATCAAATTCGTCTACGCTTTGATGCAGGCAGAGCATCAATTTGGCGGAGACTTCCCTTACGAGGCGGTTACCGCGCTCATGGTGATCTGACATGGGCAAGTTTTATCTGATCGGCGAGCATCTCTCGCATTCTCACTCCCCTGCCGTGCACGCCATGCTGGGCAATCCCGACTATTCGCTCAAGGAGCTTGCGCCCGATGAGGTTGAGGATTTTATCAAGCACGGCGACTTTGACGGCATCAACGTCACGATCCCCTATAAAAAAACCGTTATCCCCTACCTGGACGAGCTGACCGATACCGCCAAGGCGCTTGGTGCGGTCAACACCATCGTGCGCCGCTCTGACGGCACGTTGCTTGGCGATAACACCGATTATTTCGGCTTTGCCTATGCGCTTTCATCAGCCGGCATTACCCTTGCAGACAAAAAGGTGCTGATTCTCGGCTCAGGCGGTGCATCCAAAACCGCTGTGGCATACGCGCACGACGCGGACGCCGCTTCGGTGACGGTGTTTTCCCGCACGGGAGAGATCAACTATCAAAACGTATATGAAAGATGTGCCGATGCCGAGATTGTCATCAACTGCACGCCCGTGGGCATGTACCCGCACGCGGGCACAACCCCCGTTTGGTTGATCCGATTTCCCCACCTTTGCGGCGTGGTGGACATGATCTACAACCCCGCGCGCACCCTGCTGCTTGCCGCGGCGAAGGACCTACATGTGCCCGCCGTCAACGGTGCGTCCATGCTTGTCGCGCAAGCGGCACGCGGACACGAGCACTTTACCGGGCAAAGCGTCAGCAAGGATAAAATTGAGCAAATTGTAAGCGCCCTGTCGCAGAAAAACGAGAACGTTGTACTCATCGGCATGCCCGGCTGCGGCAAAACCACCGTTGGAAAGACACTTGCCTCTTTGCTTGGCAAGCAATTCGTGGATACCGACGCGGAAATTGAGTGCAACGCGGGCAAAACCATTCCCGAGATCTTCGCCACACAAGGCATAGACGCATTCCGCAAGCTGGAGCACGAGGTAATCTGCCGCGTGGGCGCGGAGCACGGGCAAATCATTGCCACGGGCGGCGGTGCTGTTACAAGGCAGGAAAACCAATATCCGCTGGAGCAAAACGGCAGAATCGTTTGGCTGCAGCGTCCCCCCGAGATGCTGCCCACCGACGGCAGACCGCTCTCCAAGGCAGGATCGCTTGCAGAGATGTACCGCGCACGTGAGCCGCTGTATCGTTGCTTTTCGGACATGCAAATCCCCAACGACGGCACGCCCGACGAGGTTGCCGCAACCATTGCAAAGGAGCTACACTATGAATTTTTTAGTCATTAACGGGCCCAATCTCAATTTGCTGGGTCGTCGCGAGCCGGACATTTACGGCAAGCGCGATTACGCTGCACTTTGCGCACACATAAAGGCTGCTGCCGGCACTGAGAATATCGAGATCGATATCATGCAGAGCAATCACGAGGGCGTGATCATCGACGCCATTCAGGGCGCGCTTGGCAAATATGACGGCATTGTCATCAACCCTGCCGCCTACACCCACACGAGCATCGCCATTGCCGACGCGATTGCAGCCGTGGATATCCCTACCGCGGAGGTGCATCTATCGGACGTAGACAACCGCGAGGACTTCCGCCGCATCTCGTTCGTCACGCCAGTCTGCGTCATTCGCGTCACGGGACTTGGTTTTGACAGTTATTCCGAGGCAATCACCGGTCTTGCCACTTATATTCGCACAAAATCTTGACAAACCTTGCAGGATTTGCTATAATGATGACAATAACGAATGGAGGATACGATCATGAAACATATCGCCAAGATTCTGCTTGCGCTGTTTTTGTGCTCCGCTACCCTGCTGGTAGCCTGCGACAGCGGCAACCAGCCCGCAGAAACCGAGTCTGACACGCCTGCCGAAACAACAACCGAGCAGCCTACCGAGCAAGAAACCGAAGCTCCCACCACAGAGGAATTAACCGAAATCAAAACCGAGGAGGAAACTATCGTGCCCAACGACGGAAAGCCTAAGAAGTTCTTTACACTCAGCCTTGACGACGGCATTACGCAGGACCTCAAGGTGATTGAGATTTTGAAAAAATACAACGTTACCTGCGTTTCTTTTAATATCAACACAGGGCTTTACGGTGCAAACTGGGAGTGGGTCGGTACTGCAATCAACGACCCCACCATTCCTCACCAGCGCTTTACCGAGGAAGAGCTCAAAACCGGCATTTACGACGGCTATGAGGTGCTGGTGCACACCATGAACCACCCCTCTCTTAAATATTACGACAAGCGCCCCAACCAAATCAAAAAAGAGGTTGGCAGGGATGCTGATAATATTGAGGAGCTGACCGGTGTTCGCCCCGTGGGTATGGCTTGGCCGGGCGGTGACACCGAATACACAGACAAGACCATCGAGCTGGTGCTGGAGAATACCGACATTCGTTTTGCACGCGGCACGACCTCGACCTACAATTTCGAGCTGCCCGAATATTTCATGAAATGGATGCCCACCTGCTCTGCGATTGATCCGCAGTGCCTGACGCTTGCACAGCAATTTATCGATGCGGAATGCACCGAGGACATGCTGTTCTACGTATGGGGTCACAGCTACGAGTTTGACCTTAACAACGGCAAGGGCTACGAAACCTTTGAGCAGCTTGTCAAGATGATGAGCGAAGCCGAGGACGTTTACCTTGTTACCAACACCGAGTTCTACAAGATCTATAAGGATCAGATCCCCTCTTGGAAAGAGGCTGAATAACGCAAAAGCACCGAAAACCGAATAAAAGCACCGTCCTTGTATCCCACCGCGGGATCGCAAGGACGGTTTTTCGTTTATTGTTTTTTTGCAAGCTTTTTGTGCCGATATTCCCTTGGAGAGCAGCCTGCCTGCTTGCAAAACGTCCGATAGAAATGCGCGTAATCCGCAAATCCGCACTCAAAGGCAACGCTCTCTGCCTTGATATTGCTCGTGGACAAAAGCAGCTTTGCCTTACGTATGCGCGCGGCGTTGACGTAGGCGTGCGGCGTTGTGCCCGTGGCTTGGCGAAAGATGCGAATGAGATAATTCTCGCTGAAGTGCAGCTCCTGTGCCAGCTGTGACAAAGACGGCGGGCTTTGCAGATCCTGCGTAAGCCTGCGCGTCATGCAATCCGCAAGCGCATCCCGCTCGTTGCGCGCCTGATCGCGGAACAGACGCGTCAGAATGCTACAAAGCAAGCCGTTTTTGACGATCTGCGGTGCGTTCTCGCTCTCAGCATCGCTCAATTCCCGCAGAAGCGGGACAAGCGTATCGGGATCAAACGTTCCCCGACGGGGCAGGCAGCCGGCGTCATCCGTCCAGGCACAAGCACCGAAATGCAGATAGAAATAGACGGGGCAATCGCTGGCGACCGGACCGGATTGGGGCAAGCATCTTTGCTGAATATAGTATTCCCCTTTCGTAAGCTCTACCGGCACACCGTCCTCGGTAAAGCGGAGCACGCCGTCCAGCATCAAAAGCAATATATCGCTCCCATCCACACGGGTGATATGCCGCTCGCCCGCCTTGAAGCGGCGAAACGCGGACAGACAGTAAATGGGAACGGTCTGCATGGATATTCCGAAAGACATAAGGGCACCTCCCGATCAGCTGATGCTTATATTATAACGCGTCAGTTTGATTTTTGCAAGGTTTTTTATAAAAATATCACTGTAATTCCGTTGCCGTCCGTGATACAATAAAAGTAACCATAAAGGAGGGATAGCTATGTCAAAACCGATTTTCAAAGCGCTTTGTCTGACGATCGCCCTACTGATGCTCAGCGCAACCGCTTGTTCGACGGGCGCAAACAAAGGCGATACCTCATCCGACGCACAAGAAACTCAAACAGAGCCAACGACCGAGTCCATCGGCACCGAGACCACGCCGCCCGATCAGCCGGGCGAGATGCGAGACGTCCATGTAACAACGAAAGGAGCTGTTGACAACATGAAATTTTCTTCTCTTTCTTTGGGGCAGGTGCAAGCCACCGGCTGGCTGAAGAACCAACTGCTGCTCCAGGCTGAGCAGGTCACCAAGCAATTTGAATCGCTTTCCCCTGATTGCAAGTCCGAGGGGGCGGATCGCTCCGGCTGGTTGGGTGGCTCCGGCGAGAGCTGGGAGCGCGGCACCTACTATACCCGCGGACTGATCGCCTCCGCCTACGTGTTGGACGATGCCGACATGAAGGCGCAGGCGCAAAAATGGATCGACTGGACGCTGGAAAGCCAAGTGGAAAGCGGTGCATTCGGTCCTTGGGCAAACGACCCCGAAAAGCTGGACTATTGGCCGCTGATGCCCATGCTGATGGCATTGGAGCTTTACTATGACGCAACGGGCGACGAGCGCGTAATCCCCTTCTTGCAAAAGTATTTTGCATGGGAGGCAGAGGCGCTGCAAGCCAAGCCCCTGACCTCTTGGGCAAGAGTTCGCGGCGGAGACAACATTTTTGCGGTGCTCTGGCTATATGAAAAAACGGGGGATCAATCCCTTTTGACGCTTTGCGAGCTGCTCTACAAGCAGACCTATGACTGGGAGCACGCCTACGACGAGGATGCGTGGATGAGCACTTACCACATCGTCAATGCCCAGCAAAGCTTCAAGCTTTTCCCCGTCATGTACGCTTTGACGGGTGACGAGCACTATCTGGACGTCTACTACGAGGGCATTGAAAACATTTACATGGCATCCGGACGCCAGGACGGCATGTCCAACGGTGACGAGATGAGCCGCGGCATTGACGGCGTGTACGGAAACGAGACCTGCGCCGTGGTGGAGAGGATGCTTTGCGATGAGATCGCGCTGTGCATCTTGCGCGACGCTTCGATCGCCGACCATCTGGAGCAGATCTCCTATAACGCGCTGCCTCAGCAGCTGCTGCCCGACGGTAAGGGGCAGGTCTATTTCACCATGCAGAATCAGGTCATGGCGAATATAGGCGTGCACGGCTTCACCAGCGAGGGCGGTGACCGCTCGGTCTACGGTCTGCCCGGCGGATTCCCCTGCTGCGTGCACAACTACCAGATGGGCTGGCCGCTCTTCATCGCCTCTATGTGGATGGCAACCTCCGACGGCGGGCTTGCCGTTGGCGCGTACGGTCCCAATACCGTGACCGCAACGGTTGGAAACGGTACCAAGCTGACAATTACCCAGACCACCAATTACCCCTATGAGGATACGGTCACCCTGACCCTGTCAGCTGATAAAGCTGATACGTATCCTCTATATATCCGTGTGCCCGAGTGGTGCGATAGCCCCTCCGTTACGGTCAATGGCCACGCCGTAGAAGCTGAACTGATCGCAGGTAAATACACCGCCCTCACCGCCGCGTGGGAGGACGGTGACGTGATCACCTTGGACTTCCCCGCGCAAATCACCGCCACCCTGACCGACAACAACAGCGTCAGCATTCGCAGAGGGGCTGTGCTGTTTGCGCTGGAGATCACTGAGAAATGGAAGAAGATCAACCACGATCCGCACAATTGGAACGTCAGCAAAAAATATCCTTCTTACAATATCACGCCCACCTCTGATTGGAATTACGCGCTGGAGAACTTCAACTTTGACGACGTAGCCTCCAATTTCACGCTGACCCGCAATCCCATTACCGATGAGATGCGGTATCAGCTCTCGGACGTACCCATCGTGCTGGAAGCCAAAGCAAGAGCCGTCAAGGATTGGAAGTTGAACACCGATTATAACATTGCGGGCGACACGCCCGTCTCCCCCGTGGCAGCCGACCGCCTGGAGGACGAGACCGTTACGGTACGGTTGGTTCCCTACGCTTTTGCACGCCTGCGCATCACCCTGATGCCTTGGACGGGCGAAGCGCAAAGCGCAAAATCCGAGCGTCCCGACGAGAGCACCATTCTGTTCCCCTCGCTCATCGTGCCGCTGGAGGCACCGGGCGCATCGGCAGGCGAGACCCGCTTTTCCTACACGGTGAACCTGACGTACGAATCCCCCGAGGACATAACACTCAAGGTTGAAGTCAACCGCAAGGATGCAGGCACTCTTTCGCTCAAGCAGGGCACGGGCACGGTCTCCTTTAGCACCGAGCATCTGGGCACGGAGTACCATAACCGCATCGCATTTACGACCGAGGACGGCAAAGAGATCCCCGCGGAGCTGACGGTTGCTCTATCGGTAGACATTCATGACAGCGGCATCGTTCACTACGAGGCGGAAAAGGCAAAGCTGACCGGCTCTGCATATAAGACAAGCACCCACGTGGCAGGCATTGACGCCGTTGGCTCTTCCCTGACCTTTGAAAATCTGCTGGTTGCAGAGAGCGGAGAGTACACGCTGCGCTTCTACTACGCAGCCCCCATGGGCTTGGCAACGCACACGGTCTACGTAGACGGAGTGGAGTGCGGAACGCTGCGCTACAACGAGAACGGCAAATCCCTGGGCTGGGGCTCGTTCAGAGAAGACATCTATGCCGAGATTCGCGTCACCCTTGAAAAGGGCGTGCACACCCTGCGCATTGAAAAGACCGAATCCGACGTCGGCTTTGCCGAGCTGGAATCGTTTGACCGCATTCACTGCGAACAGTGAGATACACGCTGCGCGTGATAAGATACAACAAAGGCAGACCTCGGTCTGCCTTTGTTGATGATATGCACGCTGCGCGTGATGATATACCAAGCCTGCGGCTTGGATAAAATGGAGCATAGGGAACTTAGAACCCATATTTGCGCCAAAACTCATCCTGATTTCTCGGGCATCCTGCGCAAATTTGCATGGCGTCGTTCCGACGCGCATGCGGGGGTTCGATCGGTGCAGTTCCGGCAAAAAGGCTGAGGGGAGTCCCTTGGACTCCCCTCAGCCTTTTTGGTGGGGCATAGGGGACTCGAACCCCTGACCCCAACACTGCCAGTGTTGTGCGCTCCCAACTGCGCTAATGCCCCTTGACTTGTTCAGTATATCATAGATTATTTCGTTTGTAAATAGGAAAAATAAAAAAAGTTTCAAACCCCGTTGTCAAAATGCCGAAAATATGCTAAAATAAAGACAATCACATAAATAAACGCGAGGTATACCATGCACGATAAGTTAACCAAAATCGATATACAAAAGATGGAAGAGGAACTGGAGGAGCGCCGCCGTCGCATCCCTGCTCTGCGCGAGGAGGTCAAGCGCACGCGCGAGTACGGCGACCTTTCCGAAAATGACGAATACCGCTGCGCAAAGCGCGAATACAACGCCAACAAGAGCCGCATCCGCTACTTAGAGAACATGATCGATACCGCAATTATTGTCGAGACTGACTCCCGCGAGGGTGTGATCGGTCTTTTTGACCGCGTCAAGATCTACTACCCCGAGGATGACGAATACCGCGAGATCCGCCTGGTTACCACGTTGCGCAACGACGTTTTCCAGGACTGCATTTCGCAGGATTCCCCCTTCGGCAAAGCCCTGATGGGCAAGAAGGTCGGGCAAACCGTGACCGTGCACGTCAATGCGCAGGTCAGCTACCCCGTCAAGATTTTAGAGATTATCAAGGGCGAGGACGACCCCGACCTGCCGATCTCGACCTATTAAAGCAACATTTTTCCGAAAGAGAGGTGACGTCATGTCGATCCAAATTCCCTGCCCCCCTTATGTATATGCCGTATTGAACGCGCTGCACGCAGCGGGTCACCAGGCTTATATCGTCGGCGGCTGCGTGCGCGACTGCTTTCTTGGTAAGGTGCCCAAGGATTGGGACGTGACCACCTCGGCTCTTCCCGAGCAGACCGAAGCCGCTGCGCTTGCCGCAGGACTTAAAACCTATCGCACCGGCATCAAGCACGGCACGATCTCCGTGCTCTCGGACGGTGTGACGGTGGAGTGTACCACCTATCGCATAGACGGTGACTACAAGGACTCCCGCCACCCCGAAAGCGTGCGCTTTACGCCAAGCCTTACGGAAGACCTTGCGCGCCGCGATTTCACTATCAACGCCATGGCTGCAACGCCCGTCAAGGACGGCTGGGAGATCATTGACCCCTTTGACGGACGCGCCGATCTTGACGCAGGCATCATTCGCTGCGTGGGCAACCCCATCAAGCGTTTTGGTGAGGACGCCTTGCGTATTTTACGCGGTGTGCGCTTTGCCACCCGTCTCGGATTTGCCATTGAATCCAAAACCTGCAACGCCATGTACGCAAGTGCGGGCGGGCTGAAAAACATCTCGCGCGAACGCGTGCGCGAGGAGTTGATGGGAATTTTGCAAAGCTCCGACCCCGAGAAAGCCGTCAAGATCATGAAAAAATACGGCCTGCTCAAATACGTTTTTCCGCACGCAGACGTGAGTGCCGCTTCCAAGGGGGTCAATTCCCTGCCTGCCGACGCGCCGCTTTTGCGCCTTGCCTACCTTCTGTACGATGCCTCGGACGAGGCGGTGCACGCCACGACGAACGATCTGAAAATGTCGGGCGCGGACGCAAGATACGTGCGCGTCCTCTTGACACTGCGCGGGGAGCGACTGGAAAACACCCCTTTGTTTGCAAGGGAAATGATTGCTTTATACGGCGAATATACCCTGCCCGCGCTCTCTTTGCGCGCCTACAAGGGCGATGACACAAGTGCGCTTGCGCAAACCGTACAGCAGCAGCTGGATGCGGGCGTTTGCGTCAAAATAGCCGACCTTGCCGTAAACGGCGCAGACCTTGCAACCGTCGGCATTCCCAAGGGACGCGAGATGGGCAACGTGTTAAACACCCTGCTTGCAAAGGTCATGAAGGATCCCGATTTGAACACAAAAGACGCTTTGCTGGATTTGGCAAAGCAGATGTATAAGGAGCATTAAATGTATTCCGTAACCCCCAAAAGGCAGAATAAGCTGACAGATTTTGCATGCATTGCCTGCTTTGTATGCGGCATCGGTATTTTTGCCGTATCCATTCTCAACTCATCCGTTCCCTATCTGACGCTTGCCGCGCAGATCTGTGCTGTGCTGCTTTTAACCGCGGGCATTTATCTGTACGCAAGATTTGTCGCACGCACGTATACCTATACGGTGCAGCCGGGCGGCATTTTTGACGTGGATGGGCGCGAGCTTTACGATTTGGTCGTAGTTGAAACGGTTGGCAAAAGCAAGCAGCGCACGGTTTGCAGGATCGCGCTGCGCGACATTACCTCGGTGCAAGCACGTCCCGCTCGCGCAAGCAAGAAAAACGGCTTTGATGACATTGAAGCGCTGGACGGTGGTCGCAAATTTTCCTATTGCGCGGATATGGTGCCGGAAAAGGTGCTTTTGATCCGTGATACCGACGGGAACGCGGTTCTGTTGACCTATGATGCAGATCTTTGGCACATTTTGAGCCAAAAAACAACTTAAAAAATATTTTTGAGAAATTTCAAAAAAGGTATTGACAAACCCAAAACAATCTGCTATAATACTGCATGTTCCGTTCACGACGACTCTGCTCGTGAGAATGTGCTGGTGTGGCTCAATGGCAGAGCAGCTGATTTGTAATCAGCAGGTTGATGGTTCGACTCCGTTCACCAGCTCCAAATATGGGGGATTTCCCGAGCGGCCAAAGGGGGCAGACTGTAAATCTGTTGTCACTGACTTCGGTGGTCCGAATCCACCATCCCCCACCAACACAAAAGCCCGATGCGATTGCATCGGGCTTTTGTGTTGGTGGGGGATGGTGGCAAGAGGTCACCGACGCAAAGGTCGCGGACAACCAAACCCATCACAACGCCCTTCATTCGACCTTTGACCTTCGCAGGGCGATATCGCAGGGCGATATCGCAGAGCGATATGCGCACTGCGAAGAAGTGGTCACGAATCCACCGTCTG
>JAFNZX010000114.1 GCA_017382615.1 Clostridia bacterium
CGCAAACGGAAACGTTTGAGGTGCAGGAGGAGATAGAATTGCCCGCTGCACCCATGCCCGAGCATAGTCCTTCGGAATATGAAACGATGACCGAGCCGGAAGAGCAGACAAAACCGCCCGCTGTCACGCAAAAGCCGTCCCCAACCACGCGTCCGGAAACACAAAAGCCGACGGAGCAAATTACGACCAAGCCGCCCGTCAGTACGCAAAAGCCCGCACAAACCACAAAGCCGACCAAACCGGTCGTAAAGCCGCAGACACCTGCCGTCACAGGTTGGAACGTCACGTTTAGCCAGGCAAAGGGGATGGTTAAGACGGATGCTGCGTACGATTACGAGGATCTTTACTGGCTTGCCCGCATCATTTCCGCCGAGGCAAAGGGAGAGAGCTTTACGGGGCAGATCGGCGTTGGAACGGTGGTACTCAATCGCGTGCGTTCAAGGAAATTTCCGGGTACGGTCAAGGGCGTGGTGTTTGATCGCAAGTACGGTACGCAATTTACACCCGTGGCAAACGGCACGATCTATCAAACGCCTACAGAGTCTGCGGTTATAGCCGCAAAGATGTGCCTGGATGGGTACACCTTGTCTGATTCGGTGCTGTATTTCGTCAATCCGCGCATTGCCACCTCATCGTGGATTCAAAACAACCGCAAATACGCTTTCCGAATTGGAAATCACGATTTTTATCACTAAAAATCAAAAAAAGAAAGCCCTTGCCGCGGCAAGGGCTTTCGATATGCAATTCAATTTAACGTTGTATCAGACCAATCAGTCCTTCTTTTTGATGCAAACAACACCCAGAGAAATGATTGCAACAACTGCGCCAATGCTGATGACGCCGCCGCAGCTCTTTTCTTCCTTCTTATCAGGTCTTGCAGTGGGAGCCTTGGTGGTCTGCTCCTCAGTGGTGGGAGCCTCGGTCGTAGGAGCTTCGGTGGGCTCTTCGGTTTCGGGAGCCTCGGTCTCCTCAATCTGTGCGTAAGCCAGAGCCTCTTCCTCGGTTGCAAACATAGCTACCTCGTACAGGTAAACCAGAGTATCCTCTTCAGCACCCATGGGGTCAATTCTGAACTGGTTATAGGTACCCTCGCAGTCATCGGTCAGGTCGTAGATAATGTACTCAATATCACCGGTAGCGGAGCAGGGCCAGTCGGTCAGGGAAGCATATGTGGGATCAGCAGCATTGATGTCGCCTGCGCAGTAGAACAGCTCAATGTCATCAATGTAGCCTTCAACCTTGATCTTGAATACGATAAAGGGATAGGACTGGGAGTCAACCTGCTCCAGACCTGCCTTATCGCAGTAGTTTTTCCAGTTCAAAAATACGTAGGGGTCTTCGGGCTTGGTGATCTTGAGTCTTGCGCCTTCCCATTCGGAGTTATAGAAGGTCTTGTTAATGCCGTTCTGACCGCTGAGCAGCTTCTTTTCCTTTGCGTAGCTGTCAAATACCAGCTTGGTGTTAACGAGATCAAGGACTTCAGCCTCGGTAGTTTCCTCACCCTCGGCAGCAGTGGTTTCTTCAGCAGCAACTGCAACGAGAGCAAAGCAGGAAGCAACCATCAGCATAGAAAGAATCAATGCAAGAAGTTTTTTCATGATAGAATCTCCTTTGTAAATTTGTTTGTACTTAACATTTTATACTATTTTTTATAAAATGTCAACAGAGTCGTGATATATTTTTTATTTTTTGTGAAAATTGATAATAAAAAATCAAAAAAATTGATCAAATACCCGACGTCCCTGCGTAAATACCGTCCCGGTAGGTCAGCGTGTACGTTCCCGCATACAGCGTCATGCCGTCCGAGCGCACGTAGGGAGTTACGGTGATGGTGGTCTGTCCTTGCGCCATGACGGAGAGAGTGGCTGTATAGATGCTGCCGCCAAGCGCATCTGCGGTATAGGTTTTGCCGCCACCTTCAATCCGGCTGCAGATTTCCGAGCCCGCAAGCGTCAGCTCGCGCGTGCCGTCCGCATCTGTCACGGCAACGGTAAAGCCGTAGCTGCCGCGTTCAGGCTGCGCGTGGGGATCTATGAGCGCGCAAAGGCGCACGGTAATCTTGCCGTCCTTGGGGTTGGTCTCCTGGCAGGCAAGGTAACGCGCAGGGCAGGGAGGCAGAGGCGGATCGGTCAGTATAATCCTGCCATAACAGCCCTGCACGTGCAAGGGAGTAGTGCTGCCGTCGTCTGCCACGGTATAAAAGGATGCAGTATCGGGCACAGTACAGGTCACGTCATAGCTGCCCGGCTGTGCTTCCTCGGAGCTCTCAAAAATCAAGGATAAGAACGCACCGCCGATCTGCACGTTTTGTGCTGCGTCCAAAAGAATATTGACGTTGCCGTGTGCGTCGTGATAGGTCAGCGTCAGCGCGTCCGTGGCTTGCAGCAACGTTACGTTTTGCAGCGTAAAGAGTGATGCATCGTATTCCAATTTCAAAAAACCGCCCGCAAGAGTTATCTCGGGTATGGAAAGCGTCAGCACGGCGTCCTGTCCGGGCTGTGCCGTTTCGGTTTGCACTAAGGAAAGCGTTGACTTTTCCTGCGCCTGTATGGGTAAAAGCGTGCTGCCAAGCAGTATACAGCAAATTAAAAAAAGGCAAATGCGCGTTTTCACGGTCTTCTCCCTTCTTTTTTGTAAAAATGTACGTGTTGGTTGTTATTATTATACATAAAACTCCGAATTTTGTCAAGAAGGACATGCTTTTCCATGTAAATGTGCGCGATGCGTGCGCATAATAATGATGACCCTTAGAATTACGGAGGAATGTACAAATGAAATATAGCGGTAAATTATTGGCTCTTGCCATGATTTTAGCAGCCGTAGCAGCCTGCGCGGTGGGCTGTGTGGGACCCGAGAGTGATGATAGCGGTGTCAATGAAAACACCGATACCACCAATACCACGCAGACTACCACGCAGACTACCACGCAAGCACCTACCACCGAAGCTCCCACAACCGAGGGTATGATGGGCAGCATTGCAGGGGACGTCAGCGAGGCGGTCAGCGATGCGGTTTCGGGCACAAGCACCACCGAGGCGGCAACCACGCAAACTCCTTCCAGAAACGGCAGAATGCGCGGACGCGAGGGTAAATAAGTTTTATTGAAAACGGGAGTCGTCATATGACGGCTCCTGTTTTTGGAAAGTGGCGGGGTTCAAAAGAGTTTAACCGATGAGAAGAATCAGAATAAAGAATTAAGAAGAAAATAAAAAAAGAGAGTTTGTAGGGACAGGCGTCCTCGA
>JAFNZX010000014.1 GCA_017382615.1 Clostridia bacterium
CTTTTTGCTTTCGAGTATTTCTGACGCCACCCTGATGCTGGACTTCTGCGAAGTCCAACATCTAAAACTCAACCTGAGCGAAGCCCTCGTCGCTCGTCGCAACGAGCGAAACTCTTTAAACGCCGTTTTGATTTGCGAAGCAAATATGTTCTTCTTTTGCGGCTACTCCGTCAAAAAAGAACGGGAAGGGTTTTCACAGTGTAACGTCATTACGTTAATTTAGTTAATTTATTTTTATTTAATCCACAGCACTCTTGCGTCACCCCGGATGGTGCATTGCAGCCCCTCGGGGATGTAGACGCTTGCGCCTGCGGGGACTATGATATCCTCACAGCCGTCGCAAGAGAGGGTCGCGCTGCCTTCTAAGCACAAAACGCAGCGAATATCGGCAGGAATTTCGGCTGCGCCTTGCAGGGTGCATTCCCACGCGGCAAATTTTTCACACTCTGCCAGAGTGCGCAGGCTGCCGCCCGCAATTTCCTTGACCTTTCCCACCTGTCCGCAGGGCAGGGTATAGGGCTTTGTCACGCTGACGTCCAAAGCGCGGGAAACGTGCAATTCGCGCGGCTTGCCGTCCGCACCCACGCGTCCCCAGTCGCTGACGCGGTAGGTCACGTCGGAGTTTTGTTGCACCTCTGCGATCAGAATGCCCGCACCTATGGCGTGCACCGTGCCCGCAGGGATAAAGAACACGTCACCGGACCGGACGGGGTAGGATCTGATGACCTGCTCGGTGGTATCGTTTTGAATGTGCGCGGCAAATTCCTCGGTGCTCATTTCCTTTTCAAAGCCGCAAATCAAAGCCGCACCGGGCGCAGCGTCCAGCACGTACCACATCTCGGTCTTGCCGGGGCTTTGATGATGCGCCTGCGCGTAAGCGTCATCGGGATGCACCTGCAGCGAAAGTCTGTCGCGCGCATCGATCAGCTTGACCAGAATGTCGGGCGCACGCTGTCCCCAAGCGGCAAGGGTTTCCTCCAAGGTTTTGCCCGCAAAAGCACCGTTACGCACCGTGCTCTGCCCGTTTTTGTGCGTGGAAAGCACCCATGCTTCCGCGGTGATATCGTAGTCGCTCTCTATTCCAAAGCGCGTTTTGAGCTGATTGCCGCCCCACAGATAGTCCTTAACGGCGGGCTTTAAGAGTAAGGGATACATATTTATCCTCCGAAAAAATCTTTTTGTTGACATACTGCCGCATTTATTATATAATAAATGCAGAGCAAAAGTCAAGTTTTTTTCAAAAAAGGAGGGGAAAGTCGTGCAGCCAAAGGATCTGATCGGGTTTTTGGGCGTGGTGGAAAAATTGAAGTGCAACACGCGCCACTCCTGGACGTCATCGGGACGCCACGAGTCGGTTGCCGAGCATTCCTGGCGGCTCTCACTATTTGCCATGCTGTGCGCGGATGAGTATCCGGATTTGGATATGAATAAGGTCGTGCGCATGTGCATCATTCACGACCTTGGCGAGGCGATCACGGGAGACGTGCCGTCCTTTGAAAAGACCGAGACCAATGAAATGACCGAGAAAGAGGCGTGGGACACCCTGCTTGCCATGCTACCTGCGCCGTATGCGGGCGAATTTGCCGCACTCTATGCGGAAATGGAGGCAAAGAAAACGCCGGAAGCGCAGCTTTACAAGGCGCTTGACAACATGGAGGCGGTCGTTTCACACAATGAAGCGTCCTTGGATACCTGGGTTCCCTTGGAATACGAGCTGAATCTGACCTATGGCGAGGAAAACGCCGCGTGGTCACCCTATACGAAAGCACTGCGTGCGTATCTTGCCGCGCAGACGAAAAACAAAATACGGAGGTAGAGCATGCAACACAGAACGGTTCATTTTTCGCAAACCCGCATCACGGGTGGATTTTGGAAGCAGAAGCAGGCACTTGTGCGGCGCGTGACCACAAAAGCCGTATACGACCGCTTTGCCGATACCGGCAGAATTGACGCTTTCCGCTTTGACTGGAAGGAGGGGAGCCCCAACAAGCCGCACTTCTTCTGGGACAGCGACGTGGCAAAATGGATAGAGGGCGCGGCTTACCAAATCGCCGTCAAGCCCGACGAAAGGCTGGAGAAAAAGATTGACGCACTGGTTGATCTGATCGCGCAAAATCAAGGCGAGGACGGATATTTTAACATTTTCTTTACCGTCGTGCAGCCAGAAAACCGCTTTACCAACCGCGATTGGCACGAGCTTTACTGCGCAGGACACCTCATGGAGGCAGCCGTGGCGTATTACGAGGCAACGGGTAAGGACAAATTCCTTATCTCAATGTGCAAGTATGCCGATTATATTGAAAAGAGATTCGTCACCGACGCGGATACCCCCTTTATGACCCCCGGTCACGAGGAGATCGAGCTGGCACTCGTGCGTTTGTACGAATGCACGGGCGAGGTGCGCTACTTAAAGCTTGCCAAGCACTTTGTGGATACGCGCGGCCATGACAAAATCAACGTCCCCGATTGGATGGATCCCTCTTATTCCCAAAGCCATGCCCCCGTGCGCGAGCAAAAAACCGCCGAGGGACACGCCGTGCGCGCCATGTATCTGTATTGCGGCATGGCGGACGTGGCGCATTATACGAACGACCGCGAGCTGCAAGCTGCTTGCGAAGCACTTTTTGATAACGTGGCAAACCGCCGTATGTATATCACGGGCGGCATCGGCTCGAGCGGCGCGGGCGAGGCGTTCACCGTGGATTACGATCTGCCCAATCTCATTTCCTACACAGAGTCCTGCGCGGCGTTGGCACTTGCGCTGTTTGCCAACCGCATGCTGCGCTTTGGTGCGGATTCCAAGTATTCCGACGTGGTTGAGCGCGTCATGTATAACGGATTTTTGTCCTCTCTTTCCCTGGACGGCAAGAGCTTTTTCTATCAAAATCCCTTAGAGATCATGCCGCGCATGCACAAGCGTGACGTCAGCGTGCGCCATCGCAGCGTCAATTTGCCGCCCATGCAGCGCAGCGAGGTGTTTGCGTGCTCCTGCTGCCCGCCCAACATCGTGCGCTTTATTCCTTCCATTGCCAATATGCTGTATTCCGATGACGGCGAGGTTATTTACGTGCACCAGTTTATGCAAAGCGTGACCACGATCGAGCGCGAGGGTAAGATGCTGGTCATCGAGCAGGAGACCAAGTATCCCGAGAACGGCAAGGTCAAGATCAAGCTGACGGGGGGAGATACAAGGATTGCCGTGCGTATTCCCGGCTGGTTTGAGGGCTATACGGGCGAGACACGCAAGGGATACGCCTATTTTGACGTCAAGGACGGCGAGGAGCTGACCTTCGACTTTACCATGAAGCCCACATTCATCGAGGCGCGCCCCGAGGTTGTATTCGATTGCGGACGCTATGCCGTCATGCGCGGGCCCGTGCTGTATTGCATGGAGGGCAAGGACAACGGTGCGCTGCTGCGCGATATCACCTTAGACAGCCGCGCAAGATTTCAGTATGGCAAGCACCCGGAGCTGGGTGTAC
>JAFNZX010000115.1 GCA_017382615.1 Clostridia bacterium
CGCGGCATTACCGTTTTTTCCAAGCAGGCGCGCTTTTCAACCGATGCCTGTGACTTTATTCTCCTGGACACCCCCGGTCACGTGGATTTTTCCGCCGAGGCGGAGCGCGTGCTGACGCTGCTTGACTATGCGATTCTGGTCGTCAGCGGTACGGACGGGGTGCAAAATCACACGCGCACGCTCTGGCAGCTGCTGGAGCACTACGACGTGCCCACAATGCTATTTGTCAACAAGACAGATATTGCCATCAAGCAAAAGCAGGAGCTTGCGGACGAGCTTTGCGTGCTTTCCCCCAAGGTCATTCCTTTCTATGATACAGACACCAAATCGCAGCTGGACGAGCGGCTTGCTTTGGTGCACGAGGAATTTTTGGACAGCTTTCTTGCAGGTGATCCCATTGACGAGCGCGATATTGCAGAGCTGATCGGCTCGCGCCGCCTCTTCCCTTGCCTGTTTGGCTCGGCGTTGCGCATGCAGGGCGTGGAATTTCTTTTGGACGTGCTGGACACCTACACCCTTGAGCCTGCATATGACAGCGCGCTGTTCGGTGCACGGGTATTCAAGATTGCTCGCGCAGGCAACACACGACTTTCCTACGTCAAGATCACGGGCGGCAGCATCGGGGCGCGCGACGAGATTTGCTATCTTGGTGCGGACGGCAAAAAATATGCAGAAAAGATCACGCAGCTGCGCCTTTATTCGGGCGACAAATTTGAGCAGACCGAAAGAGCGGGCGCGGGTGAGATCGTTGCGCTGCTGGGGCTTTCGGCAACCTATATCGGGCAAGGACTCGGCATAGAGGCGGACGGCACGGGTCCCATACTGGAGCCGGTGCTTTCCTATCGCATTGCACTGCCCCGGGGCTGTGACGTTGCCGTATATTTCCCCAAGCTCAAGGAGCTGGAGGAGGAAGAGCCTTCCCTGCACCTTTACTGGAATGCGGAGCTTGAGCAGATTGAGGCGCGACTGATGGGTGAGGTGCAGATTGATCTGCTCAAAAGATTGATCCGCGACCGATTTGCCATTGACTGCGAGTTAGATGCGGGAAAGATCCTTTATAAAGAAAAAATATCTTCAAAGACGGTGGGCGTTGGTCACTTTGAGCCGCTGCGCCACTATGCCGAGGTGCAGCTGCTGATTGAGCCGCAGCCAAGCGGCACGGGGCTGATCTTTGACTCGCGCGTGTCGGAAAGCGTGCTTGACCTCAACTGGCAAAGACTGATATTGCACAATCTTTACGAAAAGGATCACCGCGGCACGCGCATCGGTGCTTTGATGACCGATACCAAGATCACGCTGGTGGCAGGCAAGGCGCACTTAAAGCACACAGAGGGCGGAGATTTCCGCGAGGCGACCTTGCGCGCGGTGCGGCATGGACTTATGAAGGCGGGGTGCACCCTGCTTGAGCCCTTTTATAAATTCAGATTAGAGATTCCCGCCTCTATGACGGGGCGCGCCATGAACGACCTGCAGGCAAAGAGCGCGGTTTACGCTATGGAGAGCGCGACCGAGGAGACGGCGGTCATTACGGGGCGCGGACCGGTCTCCACCCTGCACGACTATACGCGCGAGGTCATTGCCTACACGCGCGGCACGGGCAGGCTGTTCTGCACCTCGGACGGCTACGAGCCTTGTCATAACGCGGACGAGATCATAGCGGGCGCGGGATACGACCCCGAGGCGGATATGGAAAACACGCCGCACTCGGTCTTTTGCGCACACGGCGCGGGCTTTGTCGTGCCCTGGCAGGAGGTTGACGCCTACAAACACCTGGACGCGGGCATTTCCCTTTTGCAGCCTGTAGCAATCATTCCCAAAGCGCGCACGCTTGCCAAGAAATACGAGCTGAGCGACGAGGATCTGGAGCAGATTATGCTGCGCGAGTTTGGACCTATTCGCAGAAAGAAATATACAGAGCCCAAGATCACCATTGCAAACGGCAAGGCGGCAAGAAAGCCCAAGGCGGTAAAAGCCCCCAAAAACCTTTTGATCGTGGATGGCTATAACGTCATTTACGCATGGGATGCGCTCAAGCAAACGGCAGATTACAGCCTTGAAAAAGCGCGCGAGGAGCTCATGGACATGCTCAGCGATTATCACGCCTTTACCAAGACAGACGTGCTGCTGGTGTTTGACGCGTATCTTGTCAAGGACGGCGCGGGATCGGAGATCAAGCATGACGGATATCGCATCGTGTACACCAAGCAGGATCAGACGGCGGACGCGTATATTGAGCAGATCATGCACGACCTGGGCCCCGATTACAGCATCCGCGTGGTCACGGGCGATAGACTCTTGCAGTTCTCTGCGGTCAGCTACGGCATCTCGCGCATGACGGCCAATGAGTTTTGGAGTGAGATCACGCAAATCAGTAATGAAATCAACGATTTCGTGAGGAAATTGGCGGCGAAATC
>JAFNZX010000116.1 GCA_017382615.1 Clostridia bacterium
AGTGACCGCTGAAATATCAGTTATCGCACAGATTTCGGTAATTCAAGTTACCGTTGTCGGTTGAGTATCAGTTCAGAAAAATGCGATGTTACTCTCAAAGCCCCCCTCCGGGAGGGGGGAAGGCTGGCGCAGGCTTGTTCCAAGCGCAGGGGGGAGAGCGCGAATAGAATGGGTTTATGACACAAATGCGGCAACAAAATTTGCTACATTGCATAAAAAAGCAGGAATCTGCTCAAAATCGAACAAATTCCTGCTATTTTCCCGTTATTTCCGCAGCCCGATGGGGATTTCCTTTTATCCACGCCGTTCCGGGCTCAGGCGTTTGCCATTCGCTCGCGCAGGTCGGCGATGATCTTTTTCTCCAGTCTTGATATATACGACTGCGAGATACCGAGATAGGTTGCAACCTCCTTTTGCGTCATCTCCTCCCTGCCGCCAAGTCCGTAGCGCAGCTCGATGATCAGCCGCTCGCGCTCGTCCAGTGACGCCACCGCGCGCCGTATCGCCTCGCGTTCCTCCCTTTGCTCGATCTCGTACACGATCCCCTCCTCCTCGCTGCCCAGGATATCCGAGAGCAGCAGCTCGTTGCCGTCGAAATCCACGTTGAGCGGCTCGTCAAGCGAGACCTCACCACCCTTGCCCGATTGCTTGCGCAGGTGCATGAGTATCTCGTTTTCAATGCATCTTGACGCATAGGTGGCAAGCTTGATATTCTTATCCGAGCGGAACGTGCCCACCGCCTTGCACAGCCCGATGGTGCCGATGGAGATCAAGTCCTCGATCCCCGTGCCCGTGCCCTCAAATTTTTTGGCAATATACACCACTAAGCGCAAATTGTGCTCGATCAGCGCAGTGCGCGCGTCGGGATCTCCCGCCTCCAAGGCTTCAATCACCTCCGCCTCGCGCTCGGGCGTATAGGGCGCGGGCAAAAGCTCCGGCCCGTTTATGTAGTAAATACCGTTCTTCCCCCATAGCTTTTGCTTGATCTTCAGCCATAGTATTTTGATTCGTTTCATACTTTCTCTCCAATATGATCATATTTGGAAATTTGCATAGCAAATTTCTACCGCATCCACTTGCGCAAAGCGCATATTTCACTTTTTCGTCAGAAAAAATTTCACATTTTCACTGTAAAAGAGTTGCCGGCACGACGGCTCGGTATTCCCCCTGCAAGGGCTCGCCCGACGGAGCGATGAGCGCGTGTACCGCTCGCACCTTACCGTTTTGCTCCCTGAGTAATATTTCATCAGGCAAAAGCGCAACCGCCATGCCGCTACCTTGTGCGGTATGCATGGGGATCATGCGCACGCGCTTGCCATCCGTGTGCAATGCAAGCTCCCTGCCCTCACTTTCCACCGCACGACGCAAAGCATCCGGCAAGGCAGACAGCCACGTTTGTCTGTCTGCAACAATGACGGGTGTACCGCTGATGGGATCACTTAGCAGGTTTCCGCTATCGCACAGCCCCACCATCTCCCACGTTACGCCGTTAATGCTGATGCGTACGGTGCAGGTGCGCACGGCTGTCTGCTTTGAGAAAAGTCTGCCACCAAACGCAGCCACCAATGCGGCAGCCGCTGCAAGCACCAAAAACATCCATGCGGAAATACCGTCGCTTTGCACGTCTCCCAGCGGAAAATTCGCCTTGCTGAGTAAGGAATAAATTGCGGTCATGCCGCCACCCATGAGTGCAGAAACACCAAAATACGTACCGAACAGCAAGAAGACCCTTCCCACACGTACGCCCTTCCCTGCGGAGCAAAGCACACACATGCCAAGGCACACGCCAATATCCAAGGCAAGCGACAGCCACGCCCCCACCGAAACAAACAGCGCAACCACGCTGTACACTCCGCCCAAAGCAGCCGCTGACAGCATGCGCCACCGCACGCGCGGCAGATGCAGCAGCTTGATGCTCAGATACAGACACAAAAAGTCCATGCTGAAATTGATCAAAAACAAAAGATCCGCATATACGTCCAAATCCTTCACCTCCGTCACCATTATACGCCCACACCCATGGCGGAAACGGTCATATCGGGGAAAACGCAAGAAAAAATAATAAATTTTCAAAAAATGCGTGACAGACGCGCGCGTATATGATATAATGAAAAAAAACAAACGGAGAGTTCTCTATGAAATATACCGCCCCCTTCGCAGGAGCACTGGTGCTTTGCTGCCTGCTCTGTGCCTGCCACGTGCAAGCCCCCGAGCAAAATCCGGAATCGACAATAGAATACGAATCGGTTGCCACGCAACAAGGCACGCAATTCGACAGCAGCTGGATGATCGGCATTTCCAAATCCGCTGCTTGCCAAAATGCGGCTGTTGCGGACTGGATTGCGCGCTGTGCCGCCCCTGAGCGAGACGACATTGGTCATTACGCACTGCACCATAAGACAGATAACGGTAATGGCAGCACCACGCACCACCTGCTGCTCTACCGCTCCGCCACCGAACATGATGCAAAAGCATTCACTGTGGAGTTTTCCTTGAGCGGCGACACCTTGACCGTGACTCCTACGTATACCTCTGCGGACACCTCGGCATATGGCTATGATCTGATCTACGTCACCTTTATGACCGAGGGCGATCCCGCGCTTTCGGTTGAAATGCTGGTAGACGGTGACTACCCCGGCTTGATCCAGAGCACCACGGCAAGCTCCATCACCCCCGATACGTTTGGTACGCAAGCCGATGAATAAGCAAGTATCCACACAAGAAACCGGCGTGCATTGTAAAGCCGCGCATAAATTCACCTTTGGACTTTACCGTACAGCGGTCAAGATCTACGCACGCACGTACCTGGGCTTTCGCTCCAAGCCGCTGCCGCTTAAAACACCCGGACCGTATCTGATTCTTTGTAACAGCCAGACACTGTGCGATGCGCATCTTGTACGCATTGCCTTTGACCGTCCCGTATATTGCGTGCAAAGGCTCGCGCAGCGTCGGAGTCCGATTGCCCTTATAGCAGATTTTCTCACCGCTCCCATTTGGCAAAAGCCCGGCATTAACGCATGGTCGTCATCTACCGTACAAAAAATCAGACAGGTCGTGGCAGAGGGAGGCAGCGTTTGTCTGTTCCCGTGCGGGGAGCCTGCGTACGGTCACACACCGCACGCACTGAGCAAGCAAACCGTATCGCTGATCCGTGCGCTGGGCGTGCCCGTCATTCTGTACACGCTGCAC
>JAFNZX010000117.1 GCA_017382615.1 Clostridia bacterium
ATGAATAATGAAGAATGAAGAATGAATAATGAAGAATTGTGGTTTGAAAAAGAGCCGAGGGCGGCTCTTTTTCTATAATAAATCAAAGAAAATCGGTTGCACGCAACCGATTTTCTTTTGATTTATATAGAAAAAGAGCCTTCCCGGCTCTTTTTCATCCACAATTATTCATTATTCATCATTCATGACTCAATGCGGTTCACCGGTCTGCAAACGAATGCTGCCGTGCCCGTTTGCGCGATCTCATCACGTACGCGCTGCGCTGCATTCTCATCGGTAAAAATACCCACCACGCTGGGGCCGCTGCCGCTCATCAATGCCCCGATTGCACCGCCTTCCAGCATGGTTTTCTTGGCAGTGGCTGCCACCTTATGCACGGGCAGCACGACGGACTCAAAAATATTATACATGGTATCGGTCATGGCGGCAAGATTTCCCTGCTCCATGGCGTTGACCACACGTGCAAGACGCACCTCGCTCATGTCCCCCTGCTCCTTAAAATCACCGTACGTTGCGTCCAGCGCACCGTACGCCCACGGGGTGTTGATCCCCTCCCCACCGCGCGCGATGACCAAGACACACGCCGGCATGGGGGCACACGCTTGCATGATCTCTCCGATGCCACGCGTGATGCGCGTACCGCCTACAAGGCAAAACGGCACGTCTGCGCCAAGGCTTGCGCCAAGGGCAAGCAATTCCTGCTCGTTATATTTGCCGAAATGCGCGTTGAGCGCGCGCAAAACCGCAGCGCAGTCCGCGCTGCCGCCCGCAAGCCCCGCTTGCAGGGGGATATGCTTTTCGATATCTATCTCAATTCTGCAAGGCACAAGCCCGGAGAAATACCGCTCGGCTGCCTTATAGGCAAGATTCCCTGTGTCGCACGGCAGTCCGGGAAGGTCACAACGCAGGGTGATGCAGCCGCTCTGATGCTCGCAAACGCGCACGCTGACCTTATCGTACAGATCTACGGCTTGCATAATACTGACAATATCGTGATATCCGTTTGCCCGTCTGGCAGTCACATCCAGATACAAATTAATCTTGGCATAAGCACGCATTTCCATGGCAAATCCCCTTCTTTTTTTCGTCCTTTTCATTATAACACACTCTCCCCTCTTTGGCAAGAGAAAAAAGTGTGTACGCATTATTAAAATTCACTGCATGGGGTGGAAATCTTGCAAGCAATCTCTTGACGGAAGGACTTGTTTGGTATATAATATAAGGTGCGGGATTTTATGCCCCCTCGCAGCATTTCATTACATTGGGAGAATCGTATGCAAACGCAAAAAATCAAAGGACAAAAGGTTTATATGATTGCCGCGCTCGCCGTTGCCACAGTGGGTATTTTACTCTATGCTATTGTCAACGTAGGCGCAATCAAGGAATTCATCGGGCGGGTATGGATGATATTTGCCCCCGTCATTTACGGCTTTTGTCTGGCATATCTATGCAATCCGATTATGAAGATCTTTGACGACCACGTGTTTAAAAAGATCAAATTTCCCGGGCTGCGTCGCGGATTGTCGTTGACCATGACCACGCTGATTGTGCTTGCCATCATTGCCCTGCTTTTGGGCATTCTCGTTCCCGAGATCTTACGCAGCATCCAGCGTCTGATCGCCAACTACGATACGTATCTGGACGAAATCATCGGGCTTGTCAACGAAGGAATTGCCCGGTTGGAAAATCTATTGGGCAGAGCCTCTGCCGAGGGTACACAGTACATCGATCCCGAGGAGCTTAAAACAGCACTGACCAAAGCCATCAACTCCGTATTCGACTCCTCTAAGAGCCTTTTGGAGCAGATCTCAGATCTCTTCAACGAAAATTCCTCTTCTACGCTTAAAAAGATTTTAGACAAGCTCTTCCCCTATACCGGCACACTGATCGGCAAGGTGTACGTGTTCATCATTGACGCATTCTTCAGTATTCTGATTGCATTCCACCTGCTTGCCACCAAGGAAACTCGCCTGGCGCAGATCAAAAAGATGCGCAGAGCATTATTTACCAAGGAACAAAACAAGTTTATCAACAACGTTCTGAATATCATCAACAACTCCTTTGGCAGCTACATTGAGGGCAAGATGCTTGACTCTGCAATTATCTTCGTGCTGTGTCTGGTCACCTTCTGGATCTTTGATATATCCGAATATTTCGTGCTTATCGCGGTTTTGATCGGTATTACTGACATTATCCCTATCGTAGGACCGTTCATCGGTGCAATTCCCGGCGCCTTTATCATTCTGATTACCAATCCCTCCAAGCTTCTTCTCTATATCATTCTCGTACTACTCATTCAGCAGCTGGAGGGCAATATCATCAGCCCCAAGATCCTGGGCGATCAAATGGGCGTCAGCGCACTTTGCGTGCTGATCTCTATTGTGGTCATGGGTGCGATCTTTGAAGGAAGTCCTATTGCGCTTATTCTTTCCGTCCCCCTGTTTGCGGTCATGGTGGAGCTTGGCAAAATGTTCATTGAGGCAAGGCTTGTGAAAAAAGGCTTTCCCACAGATACCGCAGAATACTTCCGCGGAGCAACGACGGAGGATGAGATCGACCTTGCCATTCACTATCAGAACAGAAAGTTAGCTTACTACTTTGAGCGCAGCAAGATCAAAAAATGGCTTGATCGCCGCCGCGAGCAAAGAGCGCAGAAAAAGCTGCAACAGCAAGCTGCCATGCAGGCTGCCGCACAGGATCAGACCGAGATCACCGAGCAGACAGAACCGATTGAGCAGGTCGAACAGGTCACTATCCCCGATTTGACAGAGGCACCGAATGCGCAGAACGCGGACAACGACAAGCAATCTCAAGAATAAATACATCAACGAGGTACAAACAAAATGGATCAGCAAAACGTCAACAAGGGCGGGATCTCGGTAGATACCGAGCATATCTTCCCCATTATCAAAAAATGGCTCTATTCCGAAAAGGATATTTTTCTGCGTGAAATCGTTTCCAACGCAACTGACGCAGTCACCAAATATCAAAGATTGCAATCGCTTGGCGAAATTCCCTCTTCCGACGACGCCTACCGCATTACGGTTGAGCTGGACAAGGACGCTCGCACCATCAGCGTGTCCGATAACGGCATCGGCATGAGCCGTGAGGAGCTGCAAACCTACATCTGTAACATTGCACTTTCCGGTGCGTTTGACTTCATTCGCAAATACGAGGGTGAAGGCGCGGCAAACGGCATTATCGGTCACTTCGGTCTGGGCTTTTATTCGGCATTCATGGTATCCGACAGCGTAGAGATCTTTACCAAGTCCTTTACCGATGCTCCCGCCGTTCACTGGATATGCGACGGTGACGGCAACTGGACCGCAGAGCCCTGCGACAAGCCCGAGCGCGGCACGACCGTCATTATGCACGTCAGCGACGACGAGAGCGAATACCTCGACCGAGGCAGACTTTCCGGCATGCTGCGCAAATACTGCGCGTTTATGCCCGTAGAAATCTACTTTACGGATGCGGATGCAGATACCGATGGCAAAGAATCCCCCATCAACGATACTAAACCGCTCTGGCAGGCAAATGCCGCGGATTGCACCGAGGAGCAGTACGCAGAGTTTTACAACAAGGTGTTCTCCGATTTCAAGCAGCCCCTCTTCCACATTCACATCAATGCCGATTATCCTTTGAATTTCAAAGGAATTCTCTACTTCCCCCGCATCTCGTCCGAATATGAATCGGTGGAAGGACAGGTCAAGCTGTATTACAATCAGGTATTCGTTGCCGACAACATCAAGGAGGTTATTCCCGACTATCTGCTGATGCTGCGCGGTGTGCTGGATTGCCCCGAGCTTCCGCTTAACGTTTCCCGCAGCTACCTGCAAAACAACTCCTACGTAACCAAGGTTGGCGCACACATTGTCAAAAAGGTTGCCGACAAGCTCAACTCTCTTTGCAATCTTGAGCGCGAGCAGTACGAAAGCATCTGGAACGACATCCGCATTTTCGTGGAATACGCCTGCATGCGTGACCGCAAGTTCTACGACAGAGTCAAGGGCAGCCTGCTGCTTTCCCTGACCGACGGCAAGCACGTCACCATTGACGAATATCTTGAAGCTGCCAAGGAAAAGCACGAGGGCGTTGTCTACTACACCACGGATAAGGCGCTGCAGGCGCAGTATATCTCCATGTTTGCCGCCCAGGGCATTTCCGTTGCAGTGCTTGAAAAAACGCTGGATACCCAGTTTGTTGCATCACTGGAGAATTATCGCGACGACGTCAAGTTCAAGCGCATTGACTCCGACGTAGCCGAGGCTCTCAAGGGCGACGGTGAGGTGAGCGATCAGCCCGCGCTGACCGAGCTTTTCAAGCGCGTCAGCGGCAACGAGCAGCTGAGCGTTACCTATCAGCCGCTCAAGGCGCAAGGCGTGCCTGCTATGCTCAACGTGACCGAGGAATCCTCGCGCATGGCAGACATGATGCGCATGTACGCCATGAGCACGGGTTCATCCCCCATGGAATTTCCGCTTGAATATTCACTGGTGATAAACACCTCCTCCGCACTTTACCAAAAGATGCTGACGCTTTGCGAGCAAGCCCCCGATAAGGCTGAGCTGTTGGCACGCCAGATTTATTCCCTCTCGCTGCTGGCACAGCGTAAGCTGAGCGCAGAGGAGCTGGAGCAGTTCCTTTCGGGCAGCTTCTCTCTTTTGGAGCTTTTATAAATGAACGGTGATTTTCTTGCGTACGTTGGACACGGGGTGCAAGACCCCGTCAGCAGCGTACAGCAAAATCTTGCCGAGCTTGATACAAGGCAGCAAAGTCTTTACCGTGCACGTGCCTTTTGGTTAGGAGAGCTGCTGGCAGATCAAGCCCGGGACACACTCCCCTTGGCAGATGATCTGCAGGAGCTGTTAGAGCAGCTGACGGCGAACTCCTCCTTGGCGTATGATTCCTACGCGGCTGCTTTGCAATATGCCGATCTTCTTGCGCTTTGCCGCGAGATGACAGCGCACTGCCCCACACTTTATGAAAGCGTCTTTGCCGATCTGTTCGGTACGTACCAATCCCCCTCACCCGAGGCGCAGGGGCGTGTGGCGTACGTGGAAAACAGTTACACCGAGCAGGCGTTTATGGAGCTGACGGGCTTTATCAAAAATCGCAGAGTGGCATATTTTCACGGCTTTGAGGACGTATGCCAGGAGGTACACAGCGGTCTTTGCGAATACGGTATTTTGCCCGTAGAATCCACAGCGGACGGCACGATGGCGGGACTTTTGCGCTTGATTGAGTTGTATGATCTGCGCATATGCGCGCTGTGCTACGTGCCCACTCCGCAAAGCGGCAGAACCGCCTTTGCCTTGGTGCGTGCATCGCTGCCCATTCAGCAGCCCTTGCAGCAGTACTGTATCGATCTTTTGCTCTCCCCCGCCCTGCCAACCAATGCGGGCACGCTGATCACGGTCGCTACGCTGTGCTCACACACGCTGCTGCACGCATCCACCTATACGGGACAGGACACGGAGCAATTCCGCCTGCGCTTTGCCATTGAGCCGAGCACGCTGTATCCCTTCCTGCTTTATCTGCTGCTTTTCTGCGCAGACGTGACCCCTATCGGGTTTTATCCGGTCAAATAAAAAAATATAAATAAAAAGGAATGCATACCATGAAACAAACCATCAATTACAAAACCGAGGGCGTTTGCTCCCGTCAGATCAATCTTACCGTCGAGGACGGCGTTATCACCGAGGCTGCTTTCGTTGGCGGCTGTCACGGCAACACCCAGGGCGTAGCAGCTCTGGTCATCGGCATGGAGGCCAAGGAAGCCATTCGCCGTTTGCGCGGCATTAAGTGCGGCTTTAAGCCCACCTCCTGCCCCGATCAGCTGGCGCAGGCTTTGGAGAAGAATCTGCAGGACTAATCAAATAAAAACACAAATAAAGGAGAATGCATCATGGAACAGTACATGAAGAATTATCTCTGCTGGTTGGAATCCGATCAGCTCAGCGATGCCGAAAAGGCAGAGCTGGCGAGCATCCGCGATGACGACGGTGAGATCAGACTGCGCTTTACCTCGTATCTCTCTTTCGGCACGGCAGGCTTGCGCGGCATTATGAAGACCGGCATGAACGCTATGAACGTGCACACCGTGGCTTACGCAACGCAGGGGCTTGCCAACCTGATCATCAAGGAAGGCAGAACCGCAGACGGCGTTGCCATTGCGTACGACAGCCGCAACAATTCCGCGCTCTTTGCAAAAACCTCCGCGCAGGTGCTGGCAGCATCCGGCATCAAGTCCTATCTCTTTGACGATCTGCGCCCCACCCCCGAGCTGTCCTTCGCCCTGCGCGAATACGGCTGCGTGGCGGGCATTAACATTACCGCATCTCACAACCCCAAGCAGTACAACGGCTACAAGGCTTACTGGGAGGACGGCGCACAGCTGCCCCCCGAGCACGCAGATACCGTCAGCGCGGAAATGGAAGCGCTGGATATTTTCAAGGACGTCAAGCTTGCTGACTTTGACAAGGCTGTTGCCCAGGGTTTGATTGTCATGCTGGGCGAGGAAACCGATGAAAAGTACCTGGCACAGGTTGTCGCACAGGCGGTCAACCCAGACGCGGTCAAGGCGGTTGCCGACGATCTTGCCATTGTGTACACTCCTCTGCACGGCACGGGTCATAAGCTCGTTCCCGAGGTTATGAAGCGCATTGGTCTTAAGAACCTCTACACCGTTCCCGAGCAGATGATCATTGACGGCAACTTCCCCACCGTTCCCAAGCCCAACCCCGAATATCCGCAGGTATTTGAGCTGGGTATCGAGATCGCCAACCGCGTAGGCAGCGACCTGATCGTGGCAACCGACCCCGACGCAGACCGCGTGGGCGTCATGACCAGAACGGCTGACGGCTCCTTTAAGACCATTACCGGCAACCAGATGGGTGCTTTGCTGCTTGACTATATTCTGACCGCATACGAGGAAACCGGCAGCATGCCCGAGCATCCCTACGCTGTCAAGACCATCGTTTCCACCGAGCTTGCCGCTGCTATTTGCGCGGCGCACAACGTGACCATGCACAACGTGCTGACCGGCTTTAAGTTTATCGGTGAGGTCATCAAGAACTACGAGGCAAAGGGATACGGCTCGTTCATTCTGGGCTTTGAGGAAAGCTACGGCTACCTTAAGGGCACTTACGCACGCGACAAGGATGC
>JAFNZX010000118.1 GCA_017382615.1 Clostridia bacterium
GCGCAAAAGCTCGCGCAGAATATGCGAGCCGAGATAGCCCGTAGCACCCGTCAGCAGCACGTACTTGACCTCTTGCACGTACGAAAGATTGGAATTGTGGCGGATGAGCTCGTTGACGTCAACGTGGTTTTCCTCATCCGACGCCTGATCCTTTGCGTGCAGCAGCACCTGCTCCAGCAGCTCCGCAGTAGGATTATCGTAAATCATCTGCGCGGGCACGCCAATCAAAGCCCCCACCTCAAGTGCTGCCAGACTATCGCCGCCCATATCAAAGAAATCGTCGCGAATGCCCAAATTCTTGCAGCCCAAAATCTTTTCAAATGCCGTCACGATTTTGATCTGCTCGGGCGTGGAGGGCTCAATATGCTCCACCGTCTTTTTGCACACTGTCTCCTTGATCATGGCAAGTGCTTCCTTGCGCTTGATCTTCAGTGAGGTGGTCTTGGGGAATTCCCTTGCAATAAAGTCGTACGCCACGATGCGCTTATAGGGAGCTGCATCGTTATTATATTGCTTGATGCCGTGCTTGATGCCCTTGATCACGTGGCTGTTATTGATATCGGTGGGTTGGATAGCCGCACAGATCTTGCCCTTACTCTCATATACCATCACGTCCTTGACACCGGAAATCATGCCGATGTACGCCTCAATCTCCTCGGGATAAATGTTCTTACCGTTATCCAGAATGATCAGGTTCTTGGAGCGTCCCGTAATATACAGATATCCGTCATCGTCAAAATAGCCAAGGTCACCCGTGTACATCCAGCCGTTCTCGGTCATCGCCTCGCGCGTTGCCTGCTCGTTTTTATAGTAGCCGAGCATGACGCCGTCACCCTTGACCAAGATTTCCCCGTTCTCGATCTTGACGTCCATATACGCCACGGGCTTACCGACCGAGCCAAAGCGGTTGATGCCGGGGTAGTTTGCCGAGATCAGCGGGGCGCACTCGGTCATGCCGTAGCCCTGGAACATGCTTACGCCAAATTCCTCAAAGGTTTCCGCAATTTCCGAGCGTAAGGCAGCACCGCCTACGATCACGCGGCGCAATTTGCCGCCGAATTTTTTAAGCAGACTCTTGTACAGTCTGCGACGTGCATCAATGCCAAGATACTGCAAAAGCTTATTGAGCTTTTTGGCAAAACCGACCTTGCGCTTTGCCGATCCCGTGGAAATACCCTCCTTGACCTTTTTGTAAAAGACCTCGGCTATGGCGGGCACGACCAGGATCACGTCAGGCTTGAAGCGGTTGAGATTGGCAACGATGTTTTCCAGCTTATCGTTGATGCACACGGCTGCACCGCAGTACAGCACGCCAAGGTTGTCCACCGTCAATTCAAAGGTATGGTGAATGGGAAGCACGGACATCACCACGGGATATTGCAGTCCCTTGCCGTAATCCATGCGGTAGATATCACAAATATTGGCTACAATATTGCGCTGGCTGAGCATAACGCCCTTGCTGACGCCCGTTGTACCCGAGGTAAACAAGATCTCTGCCATGGCATCGGGATCGATTTTGGGAAGTGCCACGTGCTCGGTGGCAAGAATTTCCGAAAAGCGTGCGCTTGCAAAATTGATCACGTCGCATACGGCGTTGTCCGCGCGCTCAATTGCCCCGGTCATGGGAACAAATTCGCCCGACAGGAAGACCACGTCCACCTCACCCATGCAAAGAAGCCCCAGCATCTCGTCCGTGGTCAGCATTTTATCAATAGGTACGACCACGTTGCCGCTGCAGGCAATGCCCAAAAAGGTCACCACCCACTCATAGCTCGTGCCTCCAATGATGGCAATATGCCTTCTCTCCCAGCCGCGGTTTACAAGCCAGGATGCAACGGAAAAAATATCCTTGGCGAATTGTTTATATGTTTTTCTAATGAGCTTATCATCCTTGAAGTATCTGTAAGCATCCCTATAAGCGTATGCAGTCGCAATGTCGTTGACGTATTCCTGCAGATCTGTAAGCGTTCTTTTCACGATCATAACTCCTTATACAGTATCAAAACGTTCGGGCATACAAAACCATCCTACATTATACTATAAAAAAAGCAATTTGCCAAGACATATTTTCAAAAAATTCGCAATTTTTTTACACCGCCCTTACACAAAGAGGATATTTCCATGCACGCTCTTGCTTTTTTACGGGAACTATGTTACAATAAGCGCAATAGCCGAAGAGAGCCGAACTCATACGCCCTGCGGCGAGAATTTTTCGCGTCTTATGCCAAATCTCGTCTTGCAAGATGCGTATCTTGCGTCGACTCGCTTTGACAAAATCCATCAAAAAATTCAACGCCGGAGGGTGCAGCGCAGTTTTGCGCGAGCAAATATTTCGCAGATGCAAAGAGAAAATGCGAAGCAATATAAGATATTGCGAGCATTTTATCTGCAGCAGGTGCAGATATTTGCCGAGCAAAACCGTGTGAGTTCGGCTCTCTTCGGCTATACCATCAAAGGAGAGTCGCCCATGAAAGCACCTGCCTGGCAACGCCCCAAAACCACCAAAGTCTATCTGCACCGCCCCTTATCCGAGCGGGTAGCCGTTCTGTGCCCCGATTTCAAGCTGCTGACGCTGTCGCTTTTGGATAACGGCGTCCACGTAGGGCAGCCCGGAGTGGGGCTTTTATTCCTGCACGGCAAGGACATGGTGGGCTTTGATCCAAAGGACACGCGCTTTCGCGAGATCGAGTACGGTCTGCCCATCTACGAGGTCATTGCCGACGCCGAGGTGCAGGTGCGCGTGGAGGCGTTTGCGGGAGAGGAGCGCAATCCCACCGTGTATTTTTGCGTCACGCTGCAAAACAACGCCGCCGAGCACGCCCACGGCAGCATCGGGCTGCTTCCCCGCTCCGGGCAGGAAAAGTACATGGTCAATCAGCATCAGGAGGGATACTCCCCCTACTGCCCCAACGAAAAAAACTGGTATATGCTCAAGCGCACCTGGCGGCAGCTTTCCGATCACACCGCAGGCAGCGATATGGGGTATCTGACGCTTTGCCCCGAGGGCTTGGAGGCGCGCTTTGTCACCGACTCCCCAAGCGGGCACAGCTTCGCCCCTGCAGATTATTTTGAGGTACGCTACAGCCTTGACGCGGGCAAATCCCTGCGCTTTACGGGCGCAATTCGCGCAAAAGAGCAACCGCCGACGTTTGACTACGATCAAAAGCGCGCGGAATGCGTGGAGTTTTGGCGCACGATGGGCGATAAGATCCGCTATCTGCCCGACACCGATGACGCGCGCTATCTCGGCATCTATCGCCACATGGTCATGCAATGCACGCAGATGCTCTCGCGCTACGAGGGGCAGGAGACCATCACCGTCCGCCAGGGCGACGTAGCACGCTTCGTCTGGCCCTACGAGGGCGCACAGGTGCTGGTCAACTTGGAGCGCGCAGGCATTACCGAATATTCCGCCGACGCCTATCGCGGCTATTTTGACCGCTGGCTGGTGCGCACGGGAGAGGACGCGGGCAAGATCGGCAGCAATGCAGGCTGGGAGAATTTCACGGGTTCGGTGACCTGGGGACTGTCCGAGCATCTGCTTAACGTCAACGATCCCACCAAGGCTGCAGAGTTTTTGCCCTATCTTGTCATGATGCGCGATTGGATCAAGCGTAAAAGGAACTCCCCGCGCGAGGTGGGCTATCCCAATATTTTCCCCTGCGGCAAGGGCAGCGACTGGAGTGAGCAGGGGCAATTCTGGACGTTTACGGACAGCCATAACTGTATGGCGCTGCGCTCGATGTGCAAGGCGCTGAAAAAATACAATTTTGCGGAGTACGACGCCACAAAAGCGGAGCTGGACGATTACAGCCGCGCGATCATAAGCATTCGCGATGCGCTGTTTGACGGCCACGAGCACGACGAGGCGTATATCCTTCCTCATATGCTGGGGATCCCCTTTGAGGACAGTGAAAATTACAGCTACTACACCGACGGCGCGCCCTACCTGCTCTACACCGGATTTATTGAGCCGGGCAGCACGATCATGCAAAAAATGGAGGCATTCTTTCGCCTGCGCGGGCAGTTTGAAAAGGGGCTGACGGGTCGCATGACAAGCTGTGCGAGCATGTGGGACGAGGCGTATTTCGGCGGCTACGGCGACGTGTGGTACACCATGCAAAGTGAGACCTATTGGATCAGGGCTTGGTGCGCCTCGGGACAGCGAGCCAAGGCATTGGAGAGCCTGGAGGCTTGCCTGACATACGGATTGAGCCGTGAGTGCATCGCTGCCGAGCGGTACTGCTCCATCAACCCGTGGTACAACCCCTGGCAGCCCAACGGCAGCGGCAGCTCGCGCGTCATCGAGATGATGCAAACGTATTTCGGTGTAAAACCCGTTTGATGCTTCGCGTCAGCAGAGGTCGCGTGTTCGAATCATGGCGCTACGGGCGTAAAAACAGCAGGGAGTCCAGAACAATGTCATTAAGTTAAGGAAAACTCATAGCGGGCATCCAAACAATGCGGGTACGCGCCAAAAAGGCGTCCGTAGGGGAGCATTCCATATGCTCCCCTATATCTATATCATTTACACATAAACAAACCGCAAACTCCGCGGGTACGCGCCAAAAAGCCGTCCCCTCGGGGGAAGGAGGGTTCCCATAGCGTACCCGCTATGGGAGGAAGGGGTAGCGTATCAAATTTGGAACGTTTTGTTTCGTACAAATCGCATACAAAATTGACAAAATGATGGTTTCCCGCGTTGAATAGTCGACCCCTTCCTCCCCGTACGCCTGCGCTACGGGGAC
>JAFNZX010000119.1 GCA_017382615.1 Clostridia bacterium
AACTTTGCGCGCTGTGCTTTTTTGCCCGCAGCAAGGTGTACGACATCCCTACCGCAGCATATTTTTAGCCCGTTTTTCCACCAAATTTTGATGAAATTTTCACAAACCTATAGACTTTTGTAAAATTATATGATATAATAAACTGCTTATATTATATAAAGTAATTCACAGGAGGAATTTACTACCATGAAAAAGAAATTGACTACGGTTGAATTTCGTGGCACTCCCGAGCAGGAAGCTCAGTTGCTTGCAGTAATTGAGAAGTATAAGGGCATTCCCGGTGCAACCATGCCCATTATGCAGGAGGCTCAGGCAATTTACGGCTATCTGCCCTACGAGGTGCAGAAGATCATCGCTGAGAAGACCGGCACTCCCGTTGAGAAGATTTACGGTATTGCTACCTTCTACGCACAGTTCAAGCTCAATCCCGACGGTGATATCGCTGTTGCAGTATGCCTGGGTACCGCTTGCTACGTAAAGGGCTCCGGCGACATTATCAACAAGTTCTCCGAGCTGCTTGGCGTTCCGGTTGGCAGCACCTCTGCTGACGGTAAGTACTCTCTTGAGGCTACCAGATGCATCGGCGCTTGCGGTCTTGCTCCCGTTCTGACCGTTAACGGTGAGGTTTACGGCAGACTGACCGTTGCTGACGTTCCCGAAATTCTCAAGAAGTACGTAGACTAATTGACGTCCCCCCAACAAATCCGCGGAATTTCCGCAAAAATGGAGAAAAAATTATGAAGATCAGCGAAATCGGTAAACTTTTGGACGCAGAGCTGCTGGCAGGCGAGGAGCACCTGGATAGTGAGGTCATCTCGGCATGCTGCAGCGATATGATGAGCGACGTGCTCGCTTACGTCAAGGACCAAGGAGTACTTATCACGGGGCTTATCAATTCGCAGGTGATACGCACTGCGAATATGATGGACATGATCTGCATCGTTTTTGTCAGAGGTAAGAGACCCACCCCTGAGATGGTTGAACTGGCAGAGGAGTGCGGCATTGCCGTCATGTGCTCGGAAAAGCGTGCATTTGAGGCAAGCGGCATTTTGTATGCGGCAGGGCTTTCTCACTCGGGAGGTCATTAATGTCTGACGTTGTAAAGTTCCGTTTTGACGTGGACGGCTCGGACTTTTCGTCCGCCGGAGCTGCGTCGGTTACGGTTAAGAAAAAGCTGCGCCAGCTCGGATATTCGCCCGATGTGATCAGACGTGTGTCGATCGCCATGTACGAGGGTGAGATCAATATGGTCATTCACGCAAACGGCGGTATTGCCGAGGTAGAGGCGTCGGATGATAAGATCGTCATCGTGCTTGCCGATAAGGGACCCGGTATCCCTGACGTGGAGCTTGCTATGCAGGCAGGCTATTCCACTGCGAAGGATCATATCCGCAATCTCGGCTTTGGCGCGGGCATGGGTCTGCCCAATATGATCAAATATACGGACGATTTGCGTATCGATACCGTAGTCGGAGAGGGAACGACCATTACCATGACGGTTCTGATCTGACAAAAAATCATCAAATGATGCGAGGTGTGTATGCAACAGTACGAGCACTCGGTATCACTTGATATCGAAAAATGTAAGGGATGTACGGCATGCTTGAAAAGATGCCCGACCGAGGCGATCCGTATTCGCAACGGACACGCCGTAATCAATCCCGTGCGCTGCATTGACTGCGGTGAGTGCATTCGCGTCTGCCCCTATAAGGCAAAGAAAGCAACGCACGACGCGCTTAGCGTTTTGAATGATTATAAATATACGGTCGCGCTTCCCGCACCGTCCCTCTACGGACAGTTTGATAACCTTGATAACATCGGCTACATTATCCGCGGTCTTTTGGATCTTGGCTTTGACGACGTGTTTGAGGTTGCCTGCGCCGCAGAGCTGGTCAGTGCCTATACGCGCAAGTACATCAATCGTGAAGACGTGAAAAAGCCCGTGATCAGCTCGGCTTGCCCGACGATCATGCGCTTGATCAGTACCAACTACCCTTATTTGTGTGAGAATATCATGCCTATCCTTCCGCCAATCGATATTGCCGCCATGCTGGCAAGAGAAAAGGCGATGGCAGAGCACCCCGAGCTTCGGGATGAGGATATCGGCATTATCTTTATCTCACCCTGTCCCGCTAAGGTCAGTTACGTCAAGAACAACTTTGCGGGAGAGCGAAATTACGTGTCCGCCACCGTTTCGGTGCGTGACGTGTATTTCGCACTGCTTGATAAAATGAACAGCTACAAGGAAGAGCCCTACGAGGTCACCGAGGCAGGTATCATTGGTATCGGCTGGGCGTCCACGGGTGGCGAATCCACCGCGATCCTCAACCACCGCTACTTGGCGGCTGACGGTATCGAGAATTGTATCCGCGTGCTTGACCGCATTGACAGCGCGGATATCACAACGCTGGATTTTGTTGAGCTCAACGCTTGCAGCGGCGGCTGCGTTGGCGGTGCGATGACGGTGGCAAACCCCTATATCGCGCAGGCAAGATTGCAATCGCTCAAGCGTTATCTGCCCGTTTCTCCCAACAGACCCGCAAGCGATTGGATTCCCGATAAGTATTTCCATGAAAAAGAGATCGAATATAATCCCTACGGCTTGCTTTCTTCGGACAGACGCACTGCCATGCGCATGATGAGTGATATCGAGTGCATCGGCAAGGCACTTCCGGGGCTTGATTGCGGCTCGTGCGGAGCTCCCAACTGCATGGCGTTTGCCGAGGATATCGTCAAATGCGAGGCAGGAGCGGACGAATGCACGGTCATGCTCAAGCGCCTGATGAAGGAGAGGGGCATTGAAACCGAGCGAGAGGAGCTTCTAGCGCGGTTTGAACAAATTATCCAAGAAAACCACCAAGACGGGGAGGACTGAGCTTATGAAGGTTGAAGCGTTGCAAGGACTTCTGAGCGCGCGCGTGCTTTGCGGCAAGGCGGACGGCGAGTTTGAAGGCGTTTACATCGGCGACTTACTCAGCCGCGCGATGAGTCGCGTGGAGGCAGGCTGCGCATGGGTCACCATCATGGCGAATATCAACGTCGTTGCGGTTGCCAACCTGACTGAGCCTGCACTCATTATTTTAGCAGAGGACGTCACCATGCAAGCAGACGTGCTGGCTGCAGCAGAGGAGAACGGCATCACCGTTATGACCTCGCCCATGTCGGCATACGAGATCTGCTGTGCCATCAGCAAGATGGCAGGGGAGTGATCCCATGAGCCTGTATCGGTGCGATCTGCACCTGCATTCCTGCCTGTCCCCATGCGGTGACGAGGATATGACCCCGGGTAACATCGTGGGCATGTCGTTGCTTAACGGTTTGCAGATCGTGGCGCTGACCGATCACAATTCCACCAAAAACTGCCCTGCGTTTTTCAAGATCGCCAAGGCAAACGGCATCATACCCGTAGCGGGCATGGAGCTGACGACTGCTGAGGACGTTCACGCGGTCTGCTTGTTCCGGAGCTTGGAGAGTGCAATGGCGTTTGGTGAGTTTGTTGATGCGCGACGCTTTAAGATCAAAAATCAACCCGAAATATTCGGTGAGCAGCTGATTACGGATGAAAATGACGAGGTGATCGGCAGCGAGGAGTACCTCTTGCTGAACGCATCCTATCTTTCCCTGGAGGAGGCGTACGCCGAGGTAAAATCCCGCGGAGGTGTTTGCTATCCCGCGCATATCGACAGATCCTCAAACGGTATTATAGCGATGCTGGGTGATTTCCCGCCCGATCCGCACTTTACCGCCTTTGAGCTTAGCGATATTGCGTCGCTGGAGAGGTGCCTTGACGAGTATCCCGTGCTGCGCGAAAGGGGATTGACTTACGTTGCTTCCTCGGATGCGCATTACCTGACCGATATTGCAGAGGAGGGCTTTGCTGTCGAGCTTGACGACGAGCCGTATTCCTCACAGCGCGTCAGGGACAGGCTGATCGATTATCTGCTTGGCAAGAAGGAGGACTAATATGGACGAGCTTTCACTGTACGTACTGGATATCACCATGAATTCGGTCAGAGCGGGCGCGACTCATATCGTCATCGAATTGACCGAGCAGGACGAATGGCTGACCTTTTGCGTCAGCGATAACGGCTGC
>JAFNZX010000120.1 GCA_017382615.1 Clostridia bacterium
ACTGATCGATCTCGATCAGCGCAGGGCGTAATATGCGGTAAAAATCCTCGCGCACGCGCTCTCCGCGCACCTGGCAAAGCCTGTTCAACGTTGCTTGCAGATACGCAAAGCTTTCACGCCCCAGCATGCGCAGATTGCTTGCACCTTGTGGGTGCTCGTCAAACAAGTGATTCATGCAATCCGTCATCTCACGGTCACGAGGGAGATGATCGGGTGTGAATTGCACGTACAGATACGCCAGCGGCTGCCCCGACCTGACCAGCAATCTATGCGGCTCGTCCGGTGCAAACAGCATGACCGAGCCACGGGGCGCGGTGAACGTATTGTCTGCCACCTCGAATTCGCATGCTCCGGAAAGTGGCAAAAACAGCTCGTACGAGCCGTGGGAATGGGCGGGATAGTTCTCGGGCGCGGGATTTGCATCCTCGCGCTTGTTCGCGCAGATGCCGATGTATTCCATATATGCCTCCGTGTGGATATATTCATTATGGTCATTATAGCACAAAATCATCGGATTTGCAATATTTTAGGTTTATAATTATCATAGAAAATACAATTTTATTTTGCTATAATAATACTGATAACAGTTGAAATCTTACTTTTATTATAAGCAATCAAGGAGGAACTGCAATGAAACGTATCAATATGCTTGCGGTATGTCTGGCGTGCCTTTTGGCGGCTTGCACGCTGAGTGCGTGCACCGATACGCAAAAGGAGCAGGAAACGACTGCAGAGACAACTGCGCAGGTCACTGAGGCGACCACGCAAGAGGAAACAACAGAGGATCATACAGAGCAGCAAACGACGGAACCCGAAAGCACGCAAGAGGAGACCGAAACCGAGAGCCAAGCACTCTCGCGCGAGGATTGGGACAAGGACGACCCTGCAAATCCCTATTACAATCTGATCAGGGTGGGCACGTCGTATGACGGTAAAACACCCTGCTACGACGGCAGGTACGATTTTGGCTATCCCATATGTCACGTAGAGGATGGCACCAAGTTCAACAGCCTGCAGGATGCCGTGGATTATCTTGCTCAAGAGTACGGCGGGCGCATCTATATGGAAGCCGCACCCGATGTGTGCCTGAAGGTGGATATTCCCGATGACGGCAATTTTTACCGCATTGCATATTGGTGGCTCAACTGCGATTTCGTGATGGATTTCGGTGTTATCTACGATGATCAAAACGAGCAGAACGGCGTGGTCGGCTATGCGTATTATTCCGATCTGTACGAGCTGGATGTCATTCCGGGTCTTGAGGGCACGTACGTATGGGTGCTCAACGATACCTATGGTCTGATGCCGGGATATTATAAAATGACGGTCAGCGAGACCTCGCCCGAGCTGTATTATGATTACGAGCTGATCGCTATGCTGGACGAGTGGCCGGGCTTGCCCTTGGGAGAGAAGCTGCCCGAATAAGTGAAAAACAACGATTGGGAGGTTCTTATGAAACGCTACGAAAGAATATGCAGCCTGATGCTGGCTATGCTGTTGCTGCTTGGCGTATTTGCTGCCTGCAAGAGCAAGCCGCAAAAGGAGCAGCCCTTTGATACGGAACCGAATACCGAAATCGCGACCGAGGGTGAGACAACCGATCAATTACCGGAGACCGAGACCGAGACCGAGCAGCCAAATGAGCCGGCGCCTGTTCTTGATTTGCGTGCCCAAACCTTATCGGCAGAGAGCAATCAGGTTTTGCTTTCGCTGAGCTGTGAGATTTTTGAGCAGGGTCTGGAGGGTGAGCTGTGCAGCAGACTGACCAAGGGAGATCAAGAGCTTGCGCAAGGTCGGACGTCCCTTGTGGCAGGACAACAGCAGATCACGTTGGCATGCGCGCAGGATAAGCTGACGGGTGTGCTGACGCTGCAGGTAGATGCCGTTTTGACCGACGGCACTGTGGCGGATTCCCTTACTCTGACCATGAAAAACGGTGTGGTACAGCTTTCTGCGGACGCGGTTGCATGTGTGGTGGCTGCTATGACGCTTGAGGAAAAGGCAACCTTGACCTCGGGAGCACAGAATACAAGAAAGCGCGGATGTGTGGGAGCAACTGCGGAGTTTAAGAAATACGGAATTCCTTCCATTGGCTTTAGTGATGGACCTGCGGGGGTGCGCTCGGATCTCAAGACCTCCGCAATATGGTATCCTTCCATCACCAATTTATCAAGCTCCTGGGATAGTGAGATAATCTATTGCGTAGGTGAGGCCATCGGTTTGGATGGCCGCGCGTTCGGCACGGATATATTGCTTGCACCCGGCATGAATATTCAGAAAAATGCATTTGGCGGACGTAATTTTGAATATAGCTCTGAAGATCCCCTTCTGACGGGATATCTGATGAGTGCTTACGTAAACGGTGTTCAGTCAACGGGCATTGGCGCGGAGATCAAGCATTTTGCGGTCAATAATCAAGAGACCTCCCGTGTGATCTATTCGGCTAACGTAACAGAGCGCGCCCTCCGTGAGATCTATCTCAAGGGCTTTGGCATTGCCGTGCGCGACAGTGCGCCTTGGGTCGTCATGTCCTCGTATAATCGTATCAATCGCAATCACAATGCTACCGAGCGGGAGCTGTTGGTTGGTATTTTACGTGATGAATTTGGCTTTGACGGCATGGTGACATCGGACTGGGGAGGCGTGACGGGTAGTATAGATGCCAAGATCAACGCCATGAATGATATCAATATGCCCGGAAATGCAGAAGATCACGGGATTCTGGTCAATGCAGTCAAAAGCGGGACTGTCAGTATCGAGGCACTGGATGAATGCTGCCGCAATATTTTGAGTGTGGTGGTCAAGACCCGTACTTTCCTTGATGCAGAAAAGCAGAGCGTGGATTATGAAGGACATGCAGCACTTGCACAAGAAGCAGCAGAAAACTCCTTCGTGCTGCTGAAAAATCAGAGTGCCTTGCCGCTTGCAAACGGTACAACCGTTGCGCTGTTTGGCAATGGCGGCTGGCAGACCGTATATGGCGGCGGTGGCTCAGGCGTGGTCAAGGCAAAGTCACCCGTCAGTATTTTCGATGGGATCAAAGACAGCGGCGTATTTCAGCTTTATGACCAAAGTGCCTCGCCTTTCCTTGGTTGCGCAGCGCATGACGTAAACAATGTGTCTTACGACGTTTCGGTGACCGAGGCTTACGCAAAGCAATGTGCACAAAATGCCGACGCTGCCGTGATCGTGCTTTCGCGCCAGGCAATCGAGGGTGTGGACAGCACCAACCGTGCAGGGGACTTCCGATTGAATCAAACCGAGATGGATATGCTCACACGCGTATCCGCAGCTTTCCGTGCAGAGGGGAAAAAGGTGATCGTGCTGATCAATACGGGCAATCCCATTGAAACCGTGTCGTGGCGCGATCTTGTCGATGCCGTGTTGTATATCGGGTATCCCGGAGAGCAGGCGGGCAATGCGGTTGTCAACGTGCTTTCGGGCAAGGTGAACCCCTCGGGCAAACTGACTTGCACGTGGCCTGCGAGCTTTGAATCGACTCCCGCATACAATTATTTCCCCGGTGGTCTTCACGATGTGACCTATTACGAGGATATTTACGTTGGCTATCGCTATTACGAGACCTTCGGCGTGCAGGTGGCGTATGAATTCGGATACGGTTTATCCTATACCGAGTTTTCCTATAGTGATTTTGCATGTGTGCAGAATGCGGACGGCAGCGTCAGTGTTACACTTCTTGTCACGAATACGGGCAAGACCGCGGGACGCGAGATCGTGCAATGCTACGTATCCAAGCCCGAGACCAAGTTGGAGCAAGCCAAGCTGGGGCTTGGCGGCTTTGCCAAGACAAAGCTTCTTTCCCCCGGCGAGTCTGAAACCGTCAGGATCAAGCTGACCGAGGATGCGCTCAAGTCCTACGATGAAGCACAGAGCGCATGGATTTTAGATGTCGGCACGTATACTGTGTCGGTAGGCGCATCGGTAAAGGATATCAAGTTTACCGACAGCTTCATGGTTGGCGAAAAGCAGGTGATTCTGGACGTGGAAAACCTGTGCGTGCCGGAGGTGGAATTCGAATACATCAGCAAAAAGACCTATACTGTGCCCGCGCCCGAAACGCGTGTCAACCTGGCAAGCGGTGCGAAAATTACCGCGTCTGATGGGGATGGTAGTATTGCTATTGACGGTGATACCTGCTCCTTGTGGAATCCGGGGCAGAACGGTGCGTCCATTACGCTGGATCTCGGAAGCAAAAAGGAGATCGGTGAGATGACGCTGAGCTGGTATGCCATCCACACCGTGTATCTCATTCAATTGTCCAATGACGGCAAGAACTTTACCGACTACAGATGCTCGGCTGACAAGGGAAGCGGTTATACCGTGATCAATCTGAACGGCACGTCAGCCCGCTATATTCGTATCAAGATCATCCGAGCGGATAACCAGGGCATTTACGAGTGGCGCGTATTTGAAGCCACAGAAGCGGACAAGAACACAACAAACGTGTACGGCGGCGAGAATCTTGCGCTTGGCAAGCCTGCCGAGGCAACCAATATAGAGGGCGGAAATCTTCCCCCGCTTGCCGTGGATGGCAATTACAGCACGCGTTGGTCCTCTTTGCAGTACGGAGATGCAACCTTTGTTCTGGATTTGAAAAAGGCTTACGACGTCAAAGCGCTGGAAATGATTTTGGAATCCGCATGGATCTCCTACCGCATCGAGTATTCGCTTGACGGTGAGAATTATACTACCTTGTTCGAGGGCAAAAAGGATGAGCTGGTCGTGGAGCTGGCACAGCTTGATATACAAGCGAGATATATCCGTGTGCGCCGTGACGGTGACGGATGGTTCAGCATTTATGAATTAAAGATCTTTGGATAGGAGGTTTTTATGAAACGTTATAGAGAAATATGCAGTCTGCTTTTGGCTATGCTGTTGCTGCTTGGCGCGTTTGCCGCGTGTAAAGATCAGCCCACGCCCGAGCAGGGAAGCACGGAAGACACGACCACGACCGAGGCGCAAACGCAGCTGCCCGAGCGTGATCCCATTACCTATACCTTTGAGGACGGCATTTCCGATGAGATTACAGAGGATAAGCCCGTGGAGGAAAAGCCTGACGAGCATTACGAGTACGTGCAGGATTTCTCCGCAGCGATCGGTGGAAACGATCGCGATTGGTATCTCAACGAAATGGCGGATATAACGGACGGCAACCTGACAGCCTACAGCAATCAGCACCCCTACCTTGCGCTCAAGAAAAAGGCAAAGGCGGATTTGGTGACGCTCTGCGTGGATCTGCAGGCAAACAGACCGGGGGCGATTCCCAACGACTCGGCTTATATTGCCCTGCGCCTTCCCGCATACGATAATCAGTTCGCTGCCGTGGGACAAAACGGCATCTGGCTGGCTTTTCAATGCGGCAAGGTCGGCATTATCAACACCTGGCCGAGTATTACCTTCTTTGATTGCGGTGTAGACTTTACCAAGACACAGCAAGTCATCGTAGAGGACAACCAAAAGGATAACGTGATCTCGGTCTACGTACAGGAAAATGATTCCAAGGAATTGGTTTTCAAGGTGGAGATCAGGGATAATAAGAATGTGACCGTGACCGACAAAAACGGTGCCCCCAAGATCACCTCCAAGTTTGGCTACGATATCCTTGCAAGCGGCTTCATGGCTTTGTGGGCGCATCAGGATAACGGCGGTGTGGTGTTTGATAACCTGAAGGTCAACTGGACGGTACCCGGTAATCCCACGATGACCAAGACAAGCAGCTATGCGCAAGATTTCAATGCCTCCATTGCGGGCGACGAGTATTGGAGCCACAACGCGACGGCGGTCTTTGAGGATGGCATGGTAGTAGGCACGAATGAGCATTGCTACCTGGATATGACGCGTCGCGTGCGCGCAGATAAGGTTTACGTGGAGCTGGATATGCTGGCAGACCGAAAGGGAACGGTGGACAACGTAGCCTCTTACGTAGGCTTGCGCGTTACGGAGCGGGATCAGTTCCGTGCCACCGGTTCCGATGGTATCTGGCTTGCATTCCACGATAATAAGATCGGTCTGATCACGGGCTGGCCCGGAACAAAGATGTACGTTTCGGAGTTTTCGTTTGCTTCTATGCGCCACGTGCTGATTGAGGACGATACCGTCAATAACATCATTACCGTGTATATTAAGGAAGGCGGAGAAAGTCAGCTTGTTTGTCGATTTGTCATTCAGAACGAGCATGACGTCAAGGTGTATGACAACAAGGGAAACCAAAAGATCACCCATACCTTGGGGCATGATCTGAACAGAGATGGCTTTATCTGCTTCTGGGCACCTGCAGGAAATATGGGTAAGAGTGCCTTTGACAATATTGAAATCCGTTGGGACGAAAAGGTGAGAGCGGAATACACCCCCACCGATCCCGAAACGCTGCAGGATCTTTACAGCGACACGTGGGTGGGTATGGACGATGAAAACCGTTTGGTAGCCGACGGAGCAGATGACGTGGATGATAAGCTGGTGGGCATGTTCTATCAGATCTGGCACGTACAGACGGGCACGACCTATCCCGACCAGATCCTGTACGATCATCACGCAATTTATCAAGAGGGCGGTCATGCCGCCGTCAAGGAAGCCTATGGTAAGGGCCCCGTCGGTTGGGGACACTACTGGGGGCAGCCCTATTTTGGCTACTATCTGACCAACGACCAATGGGTCATCCGCAAGCATGCTTCCATGCTCTGCGATATTGGCGTGGACTTTATTTATCTGGACGTCACCAACGGCAATCCTCTGACCACCTCTTATATGGCGATCTTCAAGGAATATAAGGCAATGCGTGAGATGGGCATGGATACGCCCGACATCTGCTTCTTCATGGCGGATAACGCTGATCTGAATCCCCGCGTGTTCGAGGACATCTGGGATAATATTTATTCCACGGGTCAGTACAGCGATCTGTACGCCATGTATAAGGGCAAGCCCCTGCTGCTTGGCAACGTAGAGAAGATTGAGGACAAGGAAGCCCTTGAAACCTTTACCATCCGTCGCTGCTGGGCGTTGCGCGATAACGTCAATAAGGGCAAGGATATGTGGACGTGGATGCATGAAAAAAGTCAGCCTATCTCCACCAATACCGAAACGGGCGAGAAGGAAGAGATCTCCATCTCTGCAGCCATTCTTGCCAACCTTGGTATGGGACGCAGCAATCAGAACCGCCGCCAGCCCAAGCTGAAAACGCTGCCCGACGGCACCACGGATATCTTCCAGTTTGAATTGGAAACTACGGGGCAGGGGCTGTTCTTTGCCGAGCAGATGGAGCGTGCTGCTGAGGCTGATACCTACGTGTTGCTGATCAACGCGTGGAACGAGTGGGGCGCAGGCAGATGGGAAGGCAACAGCTATCCCACCATTGCCAACACCTACATCGACTGGACGTATTCCTATTACGTAGACTGCTTCAACCCCGAATTTTCCCGCGATATCGAGCCTATGGCGGGCGGCTTTGGCGATAACTACTATTATCAGCTTGCGCAGTTCCTGCGTGCCTTCAAGGGCTCACGCCAAGCTCCTGCGGCTGCAGGGCAGGGCGAAATGGATCTGCATGCAGACCTGTCCGCGTGGAATAGCGTATGGCCCGAATACAAGGATACCTTAGGAGACACCTTCCACCGTGACGCAATGGGCTATTGCAATTTCTTCCATTACACAAATACAAGTGGTAGAAACGATATCGTATCTGCCAAAGTATCTCGCAGCGCGCAAAATACGTACTTCCTGGCTGTCTGCGCAGATACCATCACAGTGCCCCAGGGACAGAATTGGATGAATTTGTTTATCAATACCGACCGCGACTACCAAACCGGCTGGTACGGCTACGATATCATCATCAACCGCGACGGTAGCAAGGCGGCTGCAGGCAAGGTCACGATCGAGAAGTTTGTTGGCAACGAGTGGAATTTCCAATCGATCGGCGAGGGTGAGATCGCGATAAACGGCAATTATCTTGTGGTCAAGGTAGATACCGCAGCATGCGGTCTTGACGGTGATTTTGACTTCAAGTGGGCGGATAACTCCACCACCGAGGGCGAGATCATGCAGTTCTTGGATTTGGGTGATGCAGCCCCCAACGCACGATTCAATTATGCTTACCGCGCAGAGGCGACAGCATCGACCTTCAACGAGGTCTTGGACGAATATCTTGTCGGCGGTGCGGCATTTGATGCGGGCAAGGCGTATATGGCAGCCGAGGGCGGCGTATACCGCCTGTATGACGGCAATACCAACGCCGTGGCTATGATGCATAAGAACAGATTGTTTGCGCCCGTCAGTGCGCTTGGCAATTTGCGCGATGCCAAGGTCGAGCTTGCGAAAGATGGCAAGAGCGCAACGTGGAGCATTGGCGATAAGGTTATCGTATTTACCGCGGATTCCACCGAGGTCAAGGTCGGCATTGACACCTGCATCATTCCCGTAGCCCCCTTCATGGAGAACGGTGTGCTGTACGTGCCTCTCAACGCAGCGGCTTACGTGGCAGAGCTGCAATATTATGCAAATGGCAACAGTGCCATCATCAGCCCCAAGACCGAAGCGCCTGAGGGAGAGGACGGAAGACGACTGTTTGAGGCACTGAAGAGAGCATTCTGAGCCATGACGAGTCAATAACATACACATATATTGGTTTTTAGCTTTTCAGTCCGTTTTGATAAGCAACCTAGGAATGATATAAATAAACAAGA
>JAFNZX010000121.1 GCA_017382615.1 Clostridia bacterium
AGCCTCGGGCAGGATGTACTGGTCAAGCTCTACGCCTGCAACCGTGAAAGCGGTAGCTACAGGGGGGTGAGCGTGAACAACTGCGTTAACGTCGGGTCTTTCCTTGTAGACTCTCATGTGCATCTTGATCTCGGAGGAGGGGTTCAGTCTGCCGTCGATCTTGTTGCCGTCGCCATCGATACGGATGATCATATCGGGGGTCATGTAGCCCTTGGATACGCCGGTGGGAGTGCAGTAGAACTCGTTGGGGCCTACCTTGACGGAGATGTTACCGTCGTTTGCTGCTACGAAGCCGTGATCGTAAATTCTCTTACCGATGTCGCAGATTTCTTTTTTGATTTCGAAGGGAGATTGTGCCATAATTTTGTGTATCCTTTCAATAAAAATTTTTCTATGTAGGGTGGCGGCACGCGAACGCCGCCCGGAAAGCGGAATTACTTAACGAGAGCCTCGGTGTCCTTGGCGATCATATATTCCTCGTCAGTGGGGATGACCAGAACCTTGGTTCTCGAGCCCGCCTTGGAGATCTCGCAGGGAACGCCGCGGGTGAAGTTCTTGTTTGCGTCGATATCGAATTCAACGCCAAGGTACTCCATGTCGGTTGCGATGCACTCTCTGATGCGGAAATCGTTCTCACCCATGCCTGCGGTGAAGACGATGACGTCAACGCCGTTCATGACAGCTGCGTAAGAGCCGATGATCTTCTTTGCGCTGTGTGCCAGCACGTCAAGTGCAAGGCGAGCGCGGTGGTTGCCTTCTTCAGCTGCTTCCCAGACGTAGCGCGCGTCGTTGGAAACGCCGGAGACGCCCAACAGACCGGACTTCTTGTTGAGCGCGTCGTTGACTTCCTTAACGCTCATGCCGGAGTTGGTGCAGATATACTCGATGATCGAGGGGTCGATGGTGCCGCAGCGCGTGCCCATGGGCAGACCTTCCTGGGGCGTGAAGCCCATGGAGGTATCCACTGCCTTGCCGTACTTGACGGCGGAGATGGAAGAGCCGGAGCCGATGTGGCAGGTAACGATCTTAAGCTCATCAATGGGCTTGCCTACGAACTTTGCAGCCTCTGCAGCAACGTATCTGTGAGAGGTGCCGTGGAAGCCGTAGCGACGGACGCCGTACTTTTCGTACCACTCGTAGGGCAGTGCGTAGATATACGCCTTTTCCTCAACGGTGCTGTAGAAGGACGTGTCGAATACGCCGACCATGGGAACACCGGGCATCAGAGCCTTGCATGCGTTAACGCCCTTGATGGCGGGAGGTCCGTGCAGGGGGTTGATCGGAATGATGGACTCAATATAGTTCATCTCCTCGTCACCCAGGATGCAGGACTGCTTGATTTTGCCGCCGTGTGCGAAACGGTGACCGACTGCGGTGATCTCGCTTACGTCTGCGATAACGCCCCATTCGGCATCGGTCAGCAGCTGCAGCACCAGCGCGATTGCCTCGTTATGCGTGGGCATAGCATACTCCGCCTCGTAGGTGGGCTTGCCGGGACGCTTGTGCGTGATCGCACCGCTAAGACCGATCTTTTCGCAAAGACCTTTGGCGAGCACCAGATTCTCGTCCATATCAAAGAGCTGATATTTCAGCGACGAGCTTCCGGCATTAACGACCAGAATCTTCATAGAATTTCCTCCTCGGATTTTTAAATCTTATTCATGATATATTATATCAAAGATAGCTCGGAATTGCAATATATATGCAAAAACTTTTATATCCGAATTTTTCATAAAATTATACAACGATTTTTAGTCAAAATGACAACTGATAAATTTTTGTCAAAATATTCCTGAAAAATCAGAATAATTGCTACATTTAATTATATAAAAACAATTGCGTCGGTTAAAAATTTAACAACGAAACGTCAAAAAAATAACAATCGGAAATTCGCGAATACCGCGCCTTGCAGCAGAGTTGTTGGTAAAACCGCCCAAAGAAGGGAAGGACACGAGAGAAAAGAGAATGTCCGGGAGTGCTCCTGTACGAAGCATGGGCGTTTTTAACAAAAATAACTTTTCGCACAAAAATGTGCAAATCCTCTTGTAAAAGGCTTGAAACTCTGCTATAATGATCATGGAGTATTATGTGATCGCAAGGAGGTATTTGCTGTGAGTCTGTTGATCAAGAACGTAAACGTATATCACAGCGGCAGTATGCGTTTTGTGCCCGGAGCCGTTCTTTCGCGCGGTGGCGTTATTGAACGCGTGTACGGGGAAGAGGACACACTGCCCGAGTCGTCCTGCGCGCTTGTCGTAGACGGCGGCGGACAGTATCTTGTCCCCGGACTGGTGGATACGCATACGCACGGCATAGCGGGAGGAGATTTCATCTCTGCTTCCCCTGAAAAAATGACCGAGATGGCGCGCGCTTACCTGCGCGGCGGCGTGACGAGCGTGATGCCTACGCTGGCATCCGCGCCGCTTGAGGATATGATCGGCGCTGTGCGACGCATAAAGGAAATGATGCGTACGGGAACGGACTGCGGTATCTTTCGCGGTGTGCACCTGGAGGGCAGATATCTCAATGCCGCCAAGCGCGGTGCGCATGCGCCTGCATTGCTTGCCTCGCTTGAAGCAAAGGAGCTTGACGTGCTGATCGGTGAGGCTGAGGGGGCTGTACATCTGAGCGCTGCGTTTGAACTGGATGAGGACGGTGCGTTTGCATCGCATGCACTTTCTCTGGGTGCTTCGCTTGGGCTTGCACATACCACGGCGACCTATGCACAGGCAAAGATGGCAATTGCGCGTGGCGTCAACAACTTTACGCATCTTTTTAACGCCATGCCGCCCCTGCATCATCGCGACGGCGGTGCGGTGTGCGCTGCCTTCGATTCGGACGCTTTTGCCGAGCTGATTGTGGACGGCGTGCACGTCTCTCGTGAAATGGTCGCGCTGGCGTACAGAAACAAAAAGCAACGGCTCGTATTGATTACCGACTCCATGGAGGCGACCGATTGTGCCGACGGAGAATACAGTATTGCGGGCATGCCTGTGACCGTCAAGGACGGCAAAGCCGTGACGCATGACGGTGCGATCGCAGGCAGTACCTTGCACCTGCTTGACGGTGTGAAAAATCTTGCCGCATTTGCGAATATTCCCTTTGAGCAAGCCTTGTACTGCGCAACCGCTGCGCCCGCTTTGGCGATGGGGCTTGACGGTATGATCGGTGAGCTTGCCGTGGGCAAACGCGCGGATATGCTGCTGCTGGATAGAGAATATCATCTTTGCCGCGTCTTTTGCGCAGGGAAGGAAACGGTGCTGTAACCGACGGCACGAATGCGGAAAATATAGAGCAAGATTCGTCTTGCTTTTCCGCAGCGCAAAACGGCAGCGTGGGTGGCGATCCCGGGATTTCCGTGGCGTTTAACGACGGCACAGTGGCGGCTTCGTCGGCGTATATGCGCTTTTTGCAGCACCAATAAAACGAAAACGAAAAATTAAAAAATAAACCATAAATTAACAAGAGGAAACCGATATGAATCAACAAAAACCCAAGTTTTATATTACGACCGCAATTGCGTACGCTTCCAAAAAGCCGCACTTCGGTAACACTTATGAGATTATCATGACCGATGCCGTGGCTCGTTACAAGCGCGAGCGCGGATATGACGTGTTCTTCTGCACCGGCACTGACGAGCACGGTCAGAAAATTGAGAACTGCGCCAAGGAGGCGGGCATTA
>JAFNZX010000122.1 GCA_017382615.1 Clostridia bacterium
AAATTGACAAAATGACGGTTTCCCGCGTTGAATAGTCGACCCCTTCCTCCCCGTACGCCTGCGCTACGGGGACCCCTTCCTTCCCCCGAGGGGACGGCTTTTCGGTGCGCATCCGTTCCGCTTTCTTGCCTGCAGTGGGTTTTTCTTAACTTAATGACACTGCTTCGGGAGTGGGGAAGGCTGGCGCAGGCTTGTTCCAAGCGCAGGGGGGAGAGCGCGAAAACAATCGGTTTCTGCGCGTAATATCTCCATAGCAAAAGCAGAAGCCCATTAAAGACTTCTGCTTCACATATTTTCACCGTTAATTTGTCAGCCCCATTGAAGGTGCTTTTATTTTTTCTCAGTACAGCTTGAAAAATATCTCCGCTGAGGTTCAGCCTTCGGGAGCGGTTGCCTTCAGGAACTCACAGTACGCATATCGGAACACGCGCACCTCGATGCCTTCGACCAAGAGTCTGCCGTAGACGTAATAGTAATTCTCCCCGTCAATGCTCACACCGTCCTCACCCTCAATGCGCAGGGAATTGTAATCTGCTATGATATAGGTCTTTTCGGAGCCAACGGCATACGCCCAATAGTTGGGGATGAAGTTTCCGCTCGGATCAAGCTTGGGACGGACGGTATCGGCATCGGGGTTTTCCACTTGATAGTAGATGTTGGCGTTATATTTGTTTTTCTCACGCGTGGGTCTGTCCGTTACGTTTACGTTCGGATATATAACCTGAATACCGGTTTTATTCTGATATTCCTGAATTGCCTTGTATTCGTCCTCGCTGATGATAAGGTATTTGCCAAAGCCTTCAGCATAATACGCGTTTATTTTGACGTTGGTATAGATTTTTGCCTGTTCATCATACGAAGCGTCTATGACGGGATTGCATCCCGTTTCTTGGTAAATGCCTTGCAGCATTCGCATGGTGGCTTCGTTGCACTCGGGATAGACGATAATGCTTCCGGGTGCTGTGTCCTCAACGGTGGATACCTCCTCGGACGGCAACGCGCCTCTGTCACAGCCCGCGAAGGTAAGAAGTGTCAGAATCGTAGAAATGACCGGCAGTAAGACAATGATTCTTTTCATAAATTTTCTCCGTGTGTATTATTTCTGTGGATTGAAGTTGCGATCCAGGCGCAGACCCATGGTGTCGGAAACGGGAACGGAGAAGGTAATTGTGCCAAGCTCAGGCTGTTCGGTTGCCTGGTGCATCAGTGCCTGCATGATAGGCTTGCGCTGTGCCTCGGTGGCAACGATGAGCACGGTGTCCTTTTCCTCGGCAAGCGTCATGCCGAAGAAGTGCTCACCGCCCTTGCCGTACGTACCCTTGGTGCGCACAACCGTGCCGCCGCCTGCGCCTGCGGCGCGGGCAGCCTCCATGGCAACGTCGGAAAAGCCCTTGTTGAGTATTGCAATGATCAGATGTGCGTTATATTCCATTTTAACAACCTCTCTTTCCTCTGCCTCGGTGCTTCCCGTCAGTGCCTGCATGGAGCGGATGCCGCCCATGCTGTTCACGGGAATGATCAGACCGATGCCGCGTCCCGGCAGATCGATCTCCATCTGGTCGGGCAGTGTGTTCAATACGTCCTTGGTTTGCTGCTTGCCGATGACCGAAAGCAGAATGGTCTTTTCGGTCTGCTCAATGCCAAGCAAATCCAGCACCCTGTTTTGCGCCGTGCCGTGGCAGGGCAACGTCGTATACGAGGCCAGCGCGTGGCGTGAAAAATATTTTTCGTACGCAGCGCGATCCTTTTCGCGCGCGATGATTAACAATAAATTCAGCTCTTTCATAAGACCTCCTTACAGGTCGATGATATCTTCGTCGATGGGAACGAACTTGGCGTCGGGCACGTGCTTCTTGCCTGCCTTGCTCTTGATAAACCAGATCAGACCGGGGATCTGAACCGCGATCAGGGGCGTCATGGCAACGAATGCAACCACGCCAAAGGCGTCGGTAGCCGCATTGCCTCCCACGGCTTTGCAAGCACCCATGGCAAAGGGGAGCAGGAAGGCTGCGGTCATGGGACCGGACGCCACGCCGCCCGCGTCAAACGCGATGGAGGGGAAGGGCGCGGGAACGATCAGTGTTAAAAGCAGCGCAATGGCGTAGCCGGGGATCAAGAACCACATAATGCTCACGCCCGTCAGCACGCGCAGCATTGCCAGTGCAATCGAGCACGCAACGCCCACGGAAAGGCAGCGCAGCACGGTTTTACGAGATACGACGCCTGCCGTGACCGTATTGACCTGCTTGGTCAGCACGTGTACGGCGGGTTCAGCCTGTACGATAAAGTAGCCCACAAGCGCACCGATGGGAATGATGATGAATTGCACAATGCCCTTGTCGGGGTTGGCAAGCCCTACCCCCAGCTGATAGCCGCAGGGAGAGAAGCCGATGTTTGCGCCCAGCAAAAACAGTACAAGACCCAGATACGTGTATCCAAGACCGACTAAGATCTTGTGCAAGGCACGCCTGGTCAGCGCGTTCCCGGGCTTTTTCGCGCAGACGTAATGGAATAAGAAGAAGCCTGCGGAGATAGGCCCCAGCGCCATCAGCACCTCCCAAAGCTGGTGCGGCAGCTGACGCAGGAAGGGCAGCAGGATCTGATTGGATTGCGTCACGATCTCGCCTGCGCTCAAATCTCCCGGATCAATCTCGCCGCCAACCAGTAAGCCAAGAATCATGACCGCGGTGATAGGACCAACAGAGGAAAGGGCAACAAGACCGAAGCAGTCGTTATCCGCTGCGCTGTCCGAGCGGCTGGCGGCAACGCCCACGCCAAGCGCCATGATAAAGGGAACGGTCATGGGACCCGTGGTCACGCCGCCCGAGTCAAAGGCAACTGCCCAAAAGTTGGTGGGCACAAAGAACGCCATGATAAATACACCGACGTAGCAGATCCAGAGCAGGAGCGAGAGCTTGATCTTGAACAGAATGCGCAGCATGGCAGCAACTAAAAAGATGCCCACGCCCAATCCGACCGAAGCGGTCAGCACAAATGGCTTGATATTGGGCACGTAGGTTGCAAGCACCTGCAGATCGGGCTCACAGATTGTTGCTAAAAATCCAACGAAGAAGGAGAGAAAGACCACAAGCCAGATCTTACGTGACTTGGTCATTTGTCCGCCTATGTACTCGCCCATGGGGATCATGGACATATCCGATCCCAGTGAGAAAAGTCCCATGCCCAAAATCAGCAGGATCGCACCGACCATAAAGGAGAGCAGTGTGCCTGCGTGAACGGGAGAAATTGTGATTACCAGCAAAACGGTGATCAACGTGACCGGCATAACGGCGGAAAATGATTCCTTGATCTTCTCAAGAAGAACCGTCTTTTCAAACAATTTTGTGTAACACCTCACAATTTTTTATCTATTATTATCATTATATCGAAAATAGGCGTAAAAATGGTGAACATTTTGTAAAGTTGTGTTTGACAAGCGTCAAGGAATATGTTATACTGGTGCTGAAAAATTTATGACGAGAAAAGGGAGTGAACGCATGAACGTGCGAGAAAGCAGCGCAACGCTGCCGTATGATTACGACGACGTGCTGGACGTTGTGCTGGATATCGGCTGTCGCCTTTTGGAAGCGGGAGCTGAGGTGCGTCGCGTGGAGGACACGGTGGAAAGGCTTTGCCTTGCCTACGGGGCGCACAGTGTGGACGTGTTTTCTATCGTGGTGCTGGTGGGCGTGACGGTCGAAGGGCCTAACGGTGATCACTATACCCAGATCCGCAAGGTGGGCAATATCGGGAATAGCCTTGTCCGTATTGAAAAGCTCAACGCACTCTCGCGCAGGCTGTGCGCTTGTCCCGAGGATCCTTGGGCAGTCAAGGAAGAGGTTAAGCAAATTTGCGCAAAAAAGACTTATTCGGATGTTTTGATGCTGCTCAGTGCAGCCATTGCAGCGGGCGGCTTTGCCATGTTTTTCGGGGGTGGCTGGATAGACGGCTTAATCGCTGCCTGTATCGGTGTGCTGATCATGGTGTTTACGCTGTACACGCCTGCCAAGGTCAACGCCACGCTCAAAACCTTCTTGACTGCGTTCGTAGCGGGGGCGTCTGCTTTGCTTATCTGCACCTTTGTACCGAGCGGCCACCCGGCGGAGATCATGATTGGTACGATCATGCTTATGATCCCCGGCCTTGCACTGGGTACGTCACTGCGCGATCTGTTTGGCGGTGACATGGTATCGGGACTTTTGCGCTTTGTGCAGGCGCTGTTTACGGCAGCACTGATCGCTGCAGGCTACGGTCTTGCATGGCTGACGATAGGAGGGTTCGTATGAATTGGGGACAGATCATTGCGGGCACGGCTTCGTGCTTCGTAGCCTTATTGGGCATTGCAATCATTTTTGACGTGCCTTCCAAAAAGCTGCCCTGGGCAATGCTTGGCAGCGTCATCTCCTGCGTGATCATGCTGATCGGGGACGAGATCGGACTGGATCTGCTGATTACCAACATGATAGCAACCGCCGTACCCTGCGTGTATTGTGACGCCATGGCGCGCGTGCTCAAAACGCCTACCACTATTTTTATGATTCCCACGCTTTTGCCGCTCGTACCGGGAAGCAGATTATACTATACCATGTTCTATCTGTTCAGCGGTCAGCAGGCACTGTTTATGGAAAACATGCTGGCAGCGGTCAAGATCTGTACGGGTATTGCCATGGCGATCATTGTGGTCACGGGTGCTATGCGTTGGCTGGAGGCTGCAAAAAGGCAGAGACTTGAAAGAGAAAAGGGACAAAGATAAAGAGCAAAAGCACCTTCCGGCTCACCTGCAATAGAGCAGGAGATGTGCCGGGAGGTGCTCTTTATACGTTCCTTGCCTGCATCCGCAGCTTAATTTTGCTTTTGCACGCTTTTATACTCGTCGTAGTACCGATAATACGGGCAATGTCCCGTGTTGTGCGAAAGGAAATCGCACATATCGTCCTCGTCAAGGGAAACCAAGCATACGTATGCGTCGTATTCCTCGTCGTAATCGTAAAATTCACAGCTCTCGCAGTTTGCGGGCTTCTTATTTTGTTCGCTTGCCATGTGCATCACCTTTCTTGATACGGAATTTTCACGTATATTATAGCATATGTGTATAAAAGTGTCAACTGCGGGTACAGAATTTTGCAGGCGGTACTGGACAAGAGGGAAATCTTGTGTTATAATATATACCGAATACGTATCAAGAAGGAGCTGTCCTGATGGAAAACAAAGCAAACGTGAGCTCGGCGAGTGAAAAAAAGAGGTTTTCGTTTACAAAATCGGATCTTTGGGATGTGATCCGCATAGTCATTGGCATTGTCGTGCTGTGCATTTTGCTCAGTGTGTCTTTGGATATGATCAACGATCAGTTTGCAACCAAGCAGGCAGAGCTGATTGAGGATAGTAAGAAGGACTTTGGATGGATCGTGATTACGGTAGGGTATACCGTGCCGCTCATCCTCGCGTGCGTAGTACCCGTGCTTGCATGCATCGGCTCTAAAAAGAGCGCGCAGCGCAAGCATCTGGTCAAGGGCTTGATCATTCTGGGCGCAGCGATCGTGACGTTCGGCATTCTTTGCCCCGGACAGATCAAGGATCAGGTCAAGCAAAGAGAGTATTGTCAGATCTTGGAGGAGCGTGTGGAGCAGGAGGAGGATTTTGAATATCCCGAAACCGCACCCAAGCTCAAGGACGTCATGACGAAAATGGAAAGAACGGTCAAGTGGACTGCAAAGGCTGCGCTGGGACTTGCCGTGGTGGGTGCTTATCAGGGCATCCGATATAAAAAGTTGCGCGATGGGGATGCGGATGAGGAAATCCCCGAGGACGAGATCAGCGGGGACGATCTGCCCGACGTGGATTGGGTGCCCGGCAAAAGAGAATCCGAAAATTCTTGAGAAAATTTTATAAAACCTCTTGACAAATTATAAAAATCTGCTATAATTAAGACATAGTCTTATTAAGGAGCGATCAGTATGAGAACGAGGAAAACGCATCAGACCGAGCTTGTCATGCAGGCCGTGCATGCGTTGGATCATCCGACGGCAAGCAACGTGCTGGATGCAGTGCACGAGCTTGATCCCTCTGTTTCCCGAGCGACTGTGTTCCGCGTTTTGGCAGAGGCTGCGGAGAGTGGAGAGGTGCAGCGCTTGGTGCTGGCAGGCAGCTCGGATTGCTTTGATATTACGCTCTGTAAGCACGCACATATGGTGTGCAGCAGGTGCGGCGCAATCAGCGACGTGGACGTTCCGGATACCTCGGCACTGCAAAGAGATGCCGTTGGCGTCAAGGGCGGTCGGATCGACGCATGTCACGTACAATTTTTCGGGCTGTGTCCCGAATGTAATAGGGGAGAACCCCATCAAAATCAATAATTATTTTATTAAAGGAGAATTTTAACTATGGAACTCAGAGGCTCTCAAACCGAAAAGAACCTGCAGGCAGCGTTTGCAGGTGAATCTCAGGCAAGAAACAAGTACACTTACTACGCATCCAAGGCAAGAAAGGAAGGCTACGAGCAGATCGCAGCTATTTTCGAGGAAACCGCTAACAACGAAAAAGAGCACGCAAAGCTTTGGTTCAAGCTGCTGCACGACGGTGAGATTCCGGACACCATGACCAACCTCAAGGACGCAGCTGACGGCGAGAACTACGAGTGGACCGACATGTACGCAGGCTTTGCACAGACTGCACGCGAAGAGGGCTTTACCCGTATTGCTTACCTGTTCGAGGCTGTTGCCAAGATCGAGAAGGAGCATGAGGAAAGATACAAGAAGCTGCTTGGTAACATCGAGAACAAGATCGTGTTCTCCAAGGATGGCGAGGCTATCTGGGTTTGCCGTAACTGCGGTCACGTAGTCGTTGGTAAGTCCGCTCCCGTTATGTGCCCCGTTTGCGCACATCCCCAGGCTTACTTTGAGATCAAGGCTGACAACTATTAATCATATAAGCATTCTTTGCGGCTTGCCTTTGGGCAAGCCGCATTTTTGCTATATGCATGAATAATTGCATATATGCACAAAAACATGAATATATAAATGCATAAGATGCATGCGGAAAATTGCATAATTTCGACGAAAATGCGCGGGTTAGTGAAAATGCCATAAATAATGCGCAAGAATGGTATGATGTTTGTGCATAAATTTTACAAGAAGGGGATTGACAAACCTTGCATATCGGTGTATAATTATGCACATAATAAACGTGCACGATGCACCAAGATCCAAAGGAGAAACACCCCATGAAAAAGTTGATTGCTATGCTGCTGGCTCTGATGCTGGTAATGTCCGGTATCGCCGTATTCACCGCTTGTGATAATAATACCGATGAACCCGCAGAAACCACTGAAGCAAACAAGAACGAAACCCCCACCACTGAGGCTCCCACCACCGAAGAGCAGACCACCGAGGCTCCCGCTCCTCAGGTGCTCAAGATGGCTACCAACGCTTACTTCCAGCCCTATGAGTTCTATCAGGATGGCAAGATCGTAGGTATCGACGCTGAGATCGCTGCTGCAATCGCTGCAAAGCTGGGCATGACCCTTGAGATCGTGGACATGGAATTCGATTCCATCATCACCGCTGTAAACGAAGGCTCCGTTGACTTCGGTATGGCAGGCATGACCGTGACTCCCGACCGTCAGAAGGAAGTTGATTTCTCCGTTTCCTACGCAAACGGCGTACAGACCATTATCGTAAAGAACGATTCCCCCATTACCTGCGTTGACGATCTGTTCGCAGAGGGCGCAGCTTACAAGGTAGGCGTACAGCTGGGTACTACCGGTGATATCTACGCAACGGGCGACTTCGGCTCTGAAAACGTTACCACCTACTCTAACGGTAACGAGGCAGTGCTTGCTCTGCTGGGCGGCAGCGTTGACTGCGTCATTATTGATAACGAGCCTGCAAAGGCACTGGTTGCTGCAAACGAGGGTCTGAAGACTCTGGAGACCGCTTACGCAAACGAGGACTACGCAATCTGCGTAAAGAAGGGCAATGCTGAGCTGCTTGCCAAGATCGACCAGGCGATCAAGGAGCTGACTGCTGACGGCACTATCGATGCTATCGTCGATAAGTACATCAAGTAATCA
>JAFNZX010000123.1 GCA_017382615.1 Clostridia bacterium
CATGCAGTACATGCGGTACAAAACTCCCGCAAACAGTGCAGCCTCCTCACCGCCCGCACAAGCGCGGATCTCCACCACGAGGTTTTTGCCCTCGTTGGGATTGCGAGGACGCAGCAAAAGCTTTAAGTCCTGCTCAAGGCGTGCCTTTTCTTGCTTTGCCTCGGCAAGCTCCTCTTGTGCCAGCTCTTTAAGGTCGGGATCGCCGGATTCCAGAAGCTCCAGTGCGTCGGCAAGGTCTTGCTCGGCACGTTGATACGCGGTATAGGCGTCCATAATGGGCGTCAGCTTTTTGTACTCGCGCATCAGCGTCGAGTATGCTGTGGGATCGGAAAGCACGGACGGATCAGCCATCCGTGCCTCCATCGCCAGATATTTATCTTTGATTTGTTCGAGCTTGCCAAGCATCAGTCAAAGCTGTAGAAGGCAACGAATGCCTTGTGTGCGGTATATACGTCTGCCTTGGAAACGATTTCGAAGGGGGAGTGCATTGCGATGACGGGAACGCCCATGTCAATGGTGGGAATGTTGTGCTTGGAGATGTACTTTGCAACGGTTCCGCCGCCGCCAATGTCATTCTTGCCCATGTCGCCAGCCTGCCATACAACCTCACCCTTTGCCATAATGCGGCGGATGAATGCAACAAGCTCTGCGCTTGCGTCGTTGGTCGCAACCTTGCCGCCGTGACCTGTGTACTTGCACATGCAGATACCGCAGTTGATGCGGGAAACGTTCTTGCCGTCAAATACCTCTGCAAAGTTGGGGTCAAAGCAAGCGGTCACGTCTGCGGACATGCAGATGGAGTTTGCCTTCATAGCACCAAAGTTTGCGCCGAATGCCTTTGCGATCTCGTAAAGCAGGTCGAGCAGCAGCTCGCACTGCATACCGGTGTCACCGTCAGAGCCGATCTCTTCCTTGTCTGCAAGGATGACCATGGTGGTGCGGGCTGCGTCGGGGCACTCAAAGAGCGCGGTCAGTGCGGGGTATGCGCAAACGCGGTCGTCGTGTCCGTAAGAGCCGATCAGCGAGCGGTCAAGACCTACGTCACGTGCCTTTGCGGCAGGCACGATGGAGAGGTCAGCGGACAGGAAATCAGCCTCCACAATGCCGTACTTTTCGTTAAGCAGATTGAGAATATTCATCTTGATCTTGTCGGATTCTTCACCCTCCAAGGGTCTGGAGCCCAGCAGGATGTTGAGGTTCTCGGCAGGAATTGCAGAGCCCAAGGGCTGCGCGTTCTGGCTCTGACCCAGGTGAGGCAGCAGATCGTTGATGTAGAGCACGGGGTCGGTCTCGTCTTCACCGATGGTGACCTTGACGACCTTTCCGTCCTGCTTGACGATCACACCGTGCAAAGCAAGAGGGGTAGCAACCCACTGGTACTTGCGCACGCCGCCGTAGTAGCGGGTCTTGAAGAAGCCAAAGCCGCCGTCCTCATACAGAGGGGACTGCTTGAGGTCAAGTCTGGGGGAGTCGATGTGTGCTGCGCAGATACGAATACCGTTCTGTACGGGCTCAGAGCCGATGCGGAACAAGAACAGCGATCTGCCGCGGTTGTTATAGTAATACTTGCCGCCCTCGGTAAGCTCCATGCCAAAGGTGTAGGGAACGTAGCCCTGCGCCTCTGCCATTGCAATAGAGGTTGCAACAGCTTCTCTTTCGGTCTTGGAAGCATCCAGATACTTTGCGTAGTCTACGCAGTAGTCGTAAGCAGCCTGGATCTGCTCGGGGGTAGCAACCTCGTAGAAGTTGGTCTTTTTGTAACCAAGAAGGTCTTTTTTGGATTCGGACATGGTAAATTCTCCTTTATTTTGCATAGTATAGTTTTTCGTAAATGGCTTGTGCTCGGGCAGCCTTTTTGACTGCCTTGGCAATATTCTTATCCGGTATCGTGTGCAGCGTACCGAAATCGGGATCAACGTAATTGGGGTTTTGCAGCCAAGCATCCACCGTTTCCTCACCCGCATACCAGGCGGCGTATACCGTGCTCCACATGCCGTATTTGGTGTAGAGCTTGGCAAGGTACATCGTGCCATAACGGATATTGGTGTCGGGGTCGTAAAGGGCTGCGGCGTTCATTCCTTCGTCGTGTGCCTCGGTTGCAAGCTGCACGTAGCGCTGTGAGGTCAGCTGCATAAGCCCGATTTTGCCGTCCTTTCCTTGCTTGGTGCTGTCAAAGTTACTTTCCACCTTGAGCATGGCGTAAACCACAGCCTCCGGCACGCCGTATTCCATGGCGTATTGCTCTGCAATGTTGCGGTAGTCGCGCGGATGGGTCAGGCGTTCCACGCCCAGACAGCATAGCTCGAAAATGCCGCCAAACGCAAGGGAAATGACTAAAATGATGAGTATGGGCAAGGCATGCCCGGAGCGTTTTCGTTTCATGAAAGCTCCTTTACGATTGCATCGGCACATGCTTGTACCGCTTGCAGTTCACCGTAATTTTCTATGATGAAATCCGCTCTTTCGCAATAGTAAGCGTCCGGCTTTTGGGCGTCAATGCGTTTTTGTGCAGCCTCCTTGCTCAAGCCGTCGCGTGCCATAATGCGCGCAAGACGCGTCTGTTTATCGGCAAGCACCGCCAGTGTGTGCGTGCACGTGGCGTCAGCCCCGGATTCAAAGAGCAAAGGAGCGTCAATAATCGCACCGACGGCACCGCTTTGCCGTGCTTTTTGGACTTTTTCATGCGTCACCGTCAGCACGTGCTTGTGCGTGATGCTGCCCAGCAGCTCCAGCTTGTCCTTGGCGTCGGGAGCAAATACGATCGCGGCAAGTGCGGGTCTACATAAAGCACCGTCACGGATCACACCCTCGCCAAATGCGGCTTTGAGCTCGTCAAGACATGGGGAGGGGGAGCTTGTCAGCTCGTGATACACAGCGTCTGTATCGATCCATACAAAGCCGTGTGCGTCCTGCAGCCTTGCTGCCACAACGCCCTTACCCGCACCGCTGGGTCCGGTCAGACCTAAGACGTAAAAGCTCATACGGTCACTTCCTTTCCACCCTGGGCGTCGCTTTGCATGGCGGCTGCCATGATGCGCTGAATTACCGCACCGTCCGCAAAATCGGGGGAGAAGTGCGTACCTGACGCAACCGCGTCAAGGTAAAGGTACATACCGTGAATGTGTCCGCGCAGCCAGCCCTGCGGCGCTTTGACTGCGGGGAAGGCTCCACCCGGAGCGGGATATCTGCCCGATGCGGGAATGGCCGTAAAGCCCGACGTGCCGCCAAGCGGCAGCTTGGGACTTGATGCGTCCATGTAATAGAGGATATCGCATTCGACAAGCGAATAGCGCAAAGCACCGCCCGTGCCGTATACTTCAAAGCTAAGCCCGTCCTCTGTGCCATGGGCAAGCTTGGAAACGCTGATCTGACCGACAGCACCGCTCTGTAAGGTGGCGGTCATGTAAAATGCCTCGTCGGCATTGGTTTGCCAAAGCGTGCCGTCCTTTTGCTTATGGGTGTCAAACGCAATATGCGATTTACCGCTGATGCTTGCAAACTCACCGCACAGGTGTCTGCAAAGATCGATGGCGTGCGAGCCAAGGTCAAAAAGCGTGCCCGCACCGCAAACGGTTGCGTCCTGCTTCCAGCCTACAAAGCGCGCGGGATCAATGTCGCTGTCGTGTCTGTAGTGGAAGGAGAACGAGAGAATGCGCCCCAGCGCCCCCTCTTCAATCAGCTGCTTGGCACGCATGATGGCGGCAAGATGGCGGTTGTTATACACCACACCGCATACAAGCTCCTTGTCGGCTGCTTTTTTTGCAAGCGCTTCGGCTTGCGCATAGCTGACCGTAAACGGCTTTTCGCAAAGCACACTCTTGCCTGCGTCAAGAGCTGCGTCGGCAATCGCAAAATGCGTATTATTGGGGGTGCAGATATCTATGACGTCGATCTCGGGATTGGCAATCATTTCATAAGCGTCCTTATATGCACGTGCAAAACCGAGCTCCTCGCAAATGCGCGCGGACTTTTCCGCGCTCGTGGTGCAAATACCGCGTACCGAAGCGGTAAACTCAAGAGGGGAATAGAAATAGGGAAGCGACGCGATGCTGTAGGCGTGGGTCTTGCCCATTGCGCCAAAGCCGACTATGCCGACGTTCAAATGCTTTTTCATACTATCCTCCTCATGTTTTCAATAAAATATATAACACCAACCTACATTATACCGCAAAACGCGTAATAATGCAAGGGGTTTTTGAATTTTTCATGGAAAATCAAGAAAATGAAGAAAGTGACCGATATAGATCACATTGCACAAAAAAACTTGACAAATCATGGAAATTATGGTATACTATTTTTGGCCAACGAGCCGCGTGGTGTCCAAAAATAACAAAAAAGGAGTGATTTGAATGAAAATGACCCCCACGACTATTGACCGAAAAGCCCGGAAAAAGTGGCTGACAAGCTCGACGTTTGCAATCGTGCTTGCACTGCTGCTTGTGCTTTCATCGCTGCCCGTATATGCGGGCGAACAACAAACCGAGCAGACCGAAACGCCCACGGTCACACAAGACGCGGGCTCGGAGTCCGCACAAAGCGAGACTTCGAGCGAACAGAACGAGCCTTTTTCAGACGAGCTTGAACCTGTGCAACCGATTGCCCCGCAAGAGCCTGAGATAACTGCAACAGATTGGACGCAGGAAAAACCACACGAGGGGCAGGTGCTTCACGGTGGGTACGTAGGTTTCAAA
>JAFNZX010000124.1 GCA_017382615.1 Clostridia bacterium
AAAGGTGTGCCCCGTTGCAACGATGGTGGGATTACCCATGGGCTGCTTTTCGGCATCGAAATAGAAGTTACAAACCTCACAGCGGTAATGTCCTAACATGCCGTGTGTATCACAAGTGGCATCAACCTGCTCAACCCATTCCCCCCAAACATGGTCAACAAAAGGAATACTGAGTTTAATCTCGTGGGTAGCAGTTTGACCGTCCTGCTCAAACAACTGCTCACATGAATCGCAAAAATAGTGCGCTCTCACACCCTCGGAGGTACAGGTTGCGGGAACCTCAGGTATCAATTCTCCCAAGCTGTGCGGAAGTCTTTCATACCGTTCATATCCTTCCCTATAGCTGCAATTCTTGCATTTCTTATAAGCAGAATAACCGGAAGACGTACAGGTCGCAGGGCGTCCTTCGCGATCTTCCAGAACGTGTCCCGTTGCAGGAATCTCCTTGGAATAGTTCTTATCGCATCCGGTGCAGGTCATCATAAAAACGCCATTTGCGGTGCAACCGGGATCACGGACCAGGTGTTCAGTGTATTTGTGCACGTGAGGCTTTCTTTCCAGCGCCATGCAACCTACAAACGCCTGTTCACCAACTTCCAAATCACCGCCTATGACCGCAACGAGCTGCTTGCACTCTATAAAAGCCCCCTGCGCCAGTTCCAAAACAGTATCGGGAAGAATGACCTCCACCAGAGCGCACTGGGAAAACGCCCCCGACTCAATAGTGAGCAATCCCAGCGGCAGATCAACGAGGCAAAGCTCGGTGCACTTTGCAAAGATATCGGAAGGCAGCACGGTGATCGATGCGACAATAAAAGCGTTTTTCAAGGATTTACACCCGGAAAATGCTCCTTTCCCCAACTGTGTCACACTCGCGGGAATAAGAATTTCCTCAAATCCACATTCCGCGAATGCACCTGCACCAATCGTATGTACGGTTTCGGGCAAAATTATTTGCTCAATTGCGGTACAGCCTGCAAATGCTCTGCTTCCAACCACCTCCAGATTGGGCGAAAGGTAAATCTCGGACAAAGAGGTGCAACGCTCAAACGCACATTCGCCAATCTCGGTTACACAACCGGGAAGCGTTATGCTGACAAGACCGGTACAACCGACAAAAGCGGATGGACCAATCGTGACTATGGTATCGGGCAGAACAAACGACTCGATCTCCGTCATGCCGCCAAAGGCGTGCGGCAAAATACCGACAACCGGCTTTCCTTCGTAATACGGAGGAACGACGATCACCTTATCCGTCAACATCTGGGAGGCACCTACGACGTAGCCCTTTTGGTCAGGAGTCTCTTCAAACCGCAGATTCTGCGTATACGGCATCGTCTGCCCACAAGCAATACAGACATTATACGTGTCGTATGTGTGTTCCGCAGCAGTAGGAGCGATGGTCTCCCTCTCTACTTCTCCGCAAGCGCAAGCACGCTCTCTTTCCCCATTCTGACCGCAGATGGGCTCAGTGATGACCACCCATTCCCCAAACTCATGCACGTGCTCCGGCTGATCGGGCGGTGCTTCCGTCTCGGTTTGCTCCAAGGTCGTATCGGCAGGTGTTGCAGGCTGCTCTCCTTGGTCACATGCCGTCAGCAAAAGCGTGCAGATCAGCAAGGCAAAGCACAAAAGCAGTCCGAAATATACGCGTCTTTTCATATCTCTCTCCTTACAAATTGTAATAGTGATACTTACCTATTCTAGATTATAGCACTTCTTTTCCCGTTTGTAAAGTCCTCTGCCGACTTTTTTGATAATGACGGCATCTGCTGCAAAAAAACAAAAAAAGCAAAGTTCTTATTGATTTTCACAGACGACTGTGATATAATGAACGCAACAACCCGCATATACAAGGAGGGCGACATGAAAACAGATGCACCCCGCTACAACAGCATCCGTCCCGGTCAGGTCTGGCTTGACACCGAGGGCAAGCGCATTCAGGCGCACGGCGGCTCGGTCATGTATTTGGACGGCTATTATTACTGGTACGGTGAGAACAAAGAGCACACCGATCCCGCTAAAAAGATCTGGCACTGGGGCGTGCGCTGCTATCGCTCGACCGATCTTTACAACTGGGAGGATCTTGGGCTGATCATTCCGCCCAATGAGCAAGATCCCACCTCTTCCCTGCACCCCACCTCGCTGATGGACCGTCCGCACATCATCTATAACCAAAAGACCAAGAAATTCGTCTGCTGGCTCAAGATCATGCACTACGACGGCACGCAGGATGAAACCGTGCTGACTGCCGACGCGCTGACGGGTCCCTACACCATCGTGCGAAAAGGGCTGCGCCCCTTAAACATGAGCGCGGGCGACTTTGATTTGGTCGTTGCCCCCGACGGCAAGGCGTACTATTACTTTGAGCGCGTGCACTCCGAAACCATCTGCGCCGATCTGACCGAGGATTACACCGACGTCACGGGCTACTATTCCACGCACTTCCCGCGCCCTTATCCGCCCTACGTGCGTGAGGCAACCGCGCACTTTTTGCGCAAGGGCAAGCATTATCTGGTAACGTCCGGTACGACAAGCTACCTGCCCAACCCCTCCGAGCTGGCAATCGGCGACTCCTGGCACGGTCCTTACACGGTGCTTGGTGACCCGCATCCCACCGACGAAAGCCACACCTCCTTCCATTCGCAGATCTCCTCGGTATTCAAGGTGCCGGGCAAAAAGGATCTGTACATTGCCTGCGCAGACCGCTGGCTGCCGCACCGCATGCACCTGCCTTACGAACTGTACGAAAAGGCGTTTGCAGACGCGTTCGGTTATGACGCCACGCCCGAGGAGCGCGCTGCGGCGATCGAGCTGATGCCCACCCTGGAGCAGCCCGACACCAAAAATGCGGACTACGTTTGGCTGCCCTTCCGCTTTGACGGCGAGATGGCTTACCTCGACTGGCACGACGAGTGGAGAATTGAAGATTACGAGTAAATCCCAAAACAAGGAGACCCCCACATGAGAATCATTCCCAACCAAGGCATTTGTGACCCTCACCTGCGCGTATACGAGGGAAAGGTCTATATGTACGCATCGCATGACCGCAGCCCCGAAAACACGGGCTATTATATGGATGACTGGCTGATCTTTTCCACGGACGATATGCTCAACTGGAAGCTTGAATACACCTTCCACCCCGAGGATACCTTTCTTGGCAAATGCAACGAATGCTATGCCACCGATTCTGCGTACCGCAACGGAAAATACTATCTGTATTTCTCCCATCAGCAAAAATGTGTCGGCGTGGCGGTAAGCGATCACCCCGCAGGTCCTTACAAGGACGCGCTGGGCAAGCCCCTGCTGACCTATTGGATGGCAGATACCCCCAGTTATGACCCCGCAGTCTTTATTGACGATGACGAATCCCGCACCCCTTACCTTGTATGGGGCTTTACCTGCGAAGGCAAACAATACTACATGGCGCGCCTGAACGATGATATGATCTCGCTTGCCGAGCCCCCTCGCCCCGTTGAAATCATCAACTCCTGGGACGGCAACGATGCACCCGCGCTCAACAAGTGGAACGGCAAGTATTATCTGAGCTCGCACCGCTCGTACTATGCAACCTCGGATAACGTGTATGGTCCGTACACCTATCGCGGCACCTTCTGCACCGAGGCATATACCGACCACGGCAATTTCGTCACCTTCCATAACCAGACCTACTTTGCCTACGGCATTCCCGAAAACTGGGGGGAGGAGCACGTCAACCGCCATTACCGCACCACAAAAATGGTGTACGCGCACTTTGATGACGACGGCAATATTTATACCGACGAGTTTATCAAGCAGGCAGGCGTCGGTCAGTACGAGGCGACCTGGCCCTGTATCAAGGGCGAATGGTACTTTGCCGCCTCAGACGGCGTTTGCAAGAAAAAGAATGCCGACGGCTTTGAAATGCGCGGCATACGCGACGGCTCATATCTCTATTACCAAAACGTAAACGGCATGCGGCAGAACGCAAAAATGTATATCCGCGGCAGATGCGAGAGCGCACCCTGCGAGATCGAGATCCGCGAGGGCAGCCCCTTCGGCTCACTGCTGGGGTACGTGCAGGTACAGCCGCAGGCAACAGAGCAGGAAATCCCCTGCACGCTTTGCAACACGCACGGCACGCACAACCTGTGCTTCGTGTTCCACGGAAAGGGCGAGGATCTGTTCGCCCTTGACGAGATCCGCTTTGAGCAGATCAAACCGTAATTTTTGATATTCATATACCACTTATTTGCAAAAAAGGAGACCTATTATGCAGAAGTATGACATTGCCGCCTACGTGTGGCCCTCTTACACAGGAAAAGAAATGCGCGCACGCCAGTTTTGGCCCGACGGCATTGGTGAATGGCAGACCGTGATGTCCGTTCCCTCCCGCATGCCCCAAAAGCCCGCTGATTACGAGTGGGACAGAAAGCCCTTGTGGGGCTGCTGCGACGAGGCTGACCCCAAGGTCATGGAAATGCAGATTGAAGAGGCAACCAAGCACGGCGTTAACGTCTTTATTTACGACTGGTACTGGTATGACCGCCGCCCCTTCCTTGAGCAGTGCCTGGACGAGGGATTCCTCGGCGCATCCAATAACGAAAAAATGAAGTTCTACATCATGTGGGCAAACCACGACGCGGGCTATACCTGGGACACTCGCCTTTCCGACCTGCTCTGGCGCGGTCAGGATCCCACCGTATGGCTGGGTGCTGTGGACAGACACGAGTTTGAGATCGTGGCACACCGCATCATTGACAAGTATTTCTCCAAGCCCAACTACTATAAAATCGACGGCAAGCCCGTTTTCATGATCTACGACGTGGACAATCTCGTCAAGGGCCTTGGCAGCGTAGAGGCAACGCGCGAGGCGTTGGATTGGTTCAAGGCAGAAACCATCAAGGCGGGTCACCCCGGACTTGAGCTGCAGCTGACCGCTTGGGGCGAGCGCATCTCCAACATGAGCGGCGTGGACGGCACACATACGCTCTCCACCAAGGAGGTCGTTCCCGCGCTTGGCTTTGACAGCGTAACCAACTACCAGTTCGTACACTTCTGCTACATGGACAAGGACTACGAAAAGGAGATCCTGCCCATCGTGTATAACGAGTGGGCGCGTATGGATCGTGATTACACCGTTCCCTACTATCCGCACGTATCGATCGGCTGGGATAATAACCCCCGCTTTATCAGCTACGTTCCCACCGTATGCTATAACAATCCGCCCGAGGTATTCAAGCAGGCGCTGATCAAGGCTAAGGAATACGTGGACACCCACAACCTGCCCGCACCGCTGATCACCATCAACTCCTGGAACGAGTGGACGGAAACCTCTTACCTTGAGCCCGACACCAAGTACGGCTACGGCTACCTGGAAGCGATCAAGGAAGTATTCGTGGACGAAGAATAAAATATTTTCAACATCACGGGGCAAAGACCAAACCTTTGCCCCGATTTTTGTGTCTATATATACGTAGCAGGTTTCATTTGCGTTGAAACCAACTCAACCAACGCGTCATTGACGCGGACGTTCTTTTCCTATATAATAAAGACATCAAACGCACGAAAGGAATTATCATGGATCAAAAGCAACTCAAAAGAAACCTTCACTATTTCACCAAGACCGACACCCCTTTGTACGTGGGCATCGGTATGCTGATCGTGGGCGTAGCACTGTTTTTCTTTGGCCGTGGCTATATCTCCTACGTCATTGCCTCCATTCTCGCACCCGTAGGGCTTGTGCTTGCGCTGATCGGTGCTTCGCATCGTGTGACCGATGCGGACATGGACGCTTGCATTACCAAGCTGACCGATGGCATGGAGGTCGATCTTGTAGAAAACCCCAAGTTTGCCAAGCGTATGTTCAAGCAGATTCCCATGATCAAGCTGCAAAATTATATTTTTGACGATGCACTTGCGCACAAATACGCTAAAAACGGTGCGATCCGTACCGAAAAGTTGGAAACTTCTCTGATCTACGCGCTGGATACCGAGCTTTACGTGGTGCACCGCAACTTCTCCCTGCTCGCAGACGAGAGCGACACGCAGGTCCACGAGATCCCCTATGCCGATATTGAGAGCATTGAGATCACCGAGCAGCAGACCAAAATGACCTTTGGCAAAAACCCCCGCACGGTCACATATAGCTTGTTGACCATCAAAGGCGCGTCAACGTTCGAGCTGCCCATGCAAAGCAATGCGGATACCGACGAGTTCGTTTCGCGCGTCAAGCGCGTGCTCGCGGAAAGCAAACAATAATCCATAAAAAAGAGGCAGCCCGATGGGGCTGGCAAATTAGCGGTAAAAGCTAAATCTCCCTCGTGTCATCCTGAGCAAGAAAACACCCCGTGTGGGTGTTTTCGCGTCGAACTTTCAAAAATCTGCAACAAATTGCTGATTTTTGAAAGTCAAAACGCGGTACGCGTTTTGAGGATCTACGAGGGGCATATG
>JAFNZX010000125.1 GCA_017382615.1 Clostridia bacterium
GTAGCAAAGAAGAAGGACTAATTCTTAACTGAATAAGCTTTCAAGCATTTGAGGCTGCCGCAAGGCAGCCTCTTTTGCATGATATGATTTTGCTATACCGTATAAGTTCTTGACAAAACGGGGGAAATGTTGTATAATATTGACAGCATAAATTCGAAAGGATGTTTCCCATGAAGAACAAGCGCTTACTTAGTCTTGCATTGCTGGCACTTAGCTTTATAATGACTCTTCAATTTGCAGCCTGCAATCCAAGTGACACCAACCAAGAGCATACAACTGTAGACACGATTGAAGATACGACGCAAGATGCAGTGCCCGAATCCCAAGCACCGGATACGGAGGCAGATGCTGAGAATACGACAGAGGACACCACTGATGCAACAACAGAGGATACAACGGAGCCGCCTGCACCGGATAAGCAAGTAGCCGCTAAGCCCGTGATCGATTTTGATAAAGCCGTACAGGTTTCGCAAAACGGCGGTGATGCAAGCGTTACGACTGCTACGGGACTTGCGTATATTGCTTCCGGCTACAGCCAGTATGCAAACGGTTCTTTTACCGTCAATGCCAACTACAAGGTTAAGCTTGACGGCAGCTTTGCGGACAAATTTAACCGCCTGACGCTTTGCTATGTGTCCGATGCTCCCTTAAAGTGCACGGTAACTTACGTGCTTGACGGAAAGACGGTCAGCGATCTGTTTTATCTGGAAGCAGGGAAGCAGACCTTCTGTGCGCTGACACTTGGCTACCTTGCCGGCAAACAGGCAAGTGATCTTACCGAGATTTCCTTCAGCACATGCGAGAAGAAGAATGCGGCGTTCGTTTTGTGTGACGTAAAGACGGAGATCTATGAGGTGTATGCGGATGACGTATACTATTTGCAGAATGATGCTTATGAATTGGGCGTGCGCCTTTCCTGGGGTGGTGGCATTTGCTACCTGCGCGACCTCAAGAGCAAGATCGGGGGTATCAAGAATCTGATCAACCAGGCGGATACCGGCAGACTTGTGCAGCAGTCCTATTACGGCACGCAATCTAACGGTGAGTACGTAAACGGTGACTATAACGGAACTCCCTGGCCCTACAATCCCGTGCAGGGGGGTGACGTACACGGCAACCCCTCGCGTATCATTGACGTCGTCGTGGGGGATGCATCCCTTTATATCAAAGCACAGCCTCAGGACTGGGGACATAACGGTGATCTTACCATCAGCTATATGGAAAACGTTTACGTGCTGGAGGACGATCACATTCGCGTTGATAACAGATTTGTGGATTTTTCCGGCTGGGAGCACAGATATGCAAATCAAGAGCTTCCCGCATTCTATACCCTGAGCTACTTTGACGAATTTACCTACTATGCAGGCTCCAAGCCCTGGCAGGATCAGCCGCTGTTTACACGTGATAACCTCAATTTCTGGGGGGATCCCAAATATCACGATGATTGCGTATTCAAGATCCGCAACAGCAATACCGAAACGTGGTGCGCTTGGACAAACGGCATGATCGATTACGGTATTGGTTTATATGTTCCCAATATAGACATTCTGCTTGCGGGAAGACACGCCTACAACGGCAGTAAGGACTCCAAAAACGGTGCAACCAATTACGTAGCCCCCTTGTGCACCATGAAGATGGTTTCTTTTGAGCCTATCGAGTACAGTTATATGATGACCACCGGTTCTCTGGAGGAGATCAGAAGCACCTTTAAGGCAAACAAGGATTTTGCTACCAATGAATCGCTCCATAAGAATTATATCAGCGAGCGTATTGAGGATGAGGGGGCAGCGCAAAAGATGAATAAGCTGGTATTTGACAATGAAAACACCAGCTTGAAGCTGCAGCCCATGAATAACGCTGCAACCGGCTTTGACAAATCGCAAAATGCAGCGGTGCTGACCGTTGCAGGCGGGGATCCCTACGTTAACATTGACTACACGCGCTCTGAACCCAAGCTTAAAGCAGGGGATTACTCCAAGATCGTGGTAACGTATATGATCCCCACGAGTAACAGCAAGGGCTCTTATCGCACTGAGCTGTTCCTGTGCACGGGTTCGTTAATGAATGCAGAGGGCGGAAAATCCGTTACGCAACAAATTGTTGCCGATGGAGAATACCATACCATTGAGTTCAACGTATCGGGACTTGCCTTCTGGTCCGGAAACATCAATGCGATCAGATTTGATTTCTTTGATGGAGGAGCTGAAGGGGACGTGATCTACGTTCGGTCCATTGAACTGAAATAATCATAAAAGAAAGATCCGCGACGGCGTCGCGGATCTTTCTTTTATTCATGATCAAACAGTGAAACCTGATTGTTAATGCCGTTTTTGTTAGGGGCTGCAGGCGCGCGCAAGCCAAGGTGCTCGTAGGCAAGCTTGGTCACGCATCTGCCGCGTGGGGTACGGGAAAGGAAGCCGAGCTGCATCAGGTAAGGCTCGTAAACGTCCTCAATGGTCACAGCCTCTTCGCCAATGGTAGCTGCAAGCGTATCAAGACCGACGGGACCTCCATCGTAGAACTTGATGATTGCCTCCATCATGCGTCGGTCGGTATTATCAAGTCCCAACTCGTCAATCTCAAGCTTGTTCAGGGCATAGCCTGCAATTTCGGAATCGATGGTATCCTTTCCTTGCACCATGGCAAAGTCACGTACGCGCTTAAGCAAACGGTTGGCAATACGCGGTGTTCCGCGAGAGCGGGAAGCAATCTCATAAGAGCCGTCCTCGGTAATTGCAATGCCCAGAATGCCTGCGCTGCGACGGACGATCAAGGCAAGCTCCTCGGGGGTATAAAGCTCGAGCTTGAGAAGCACACCGAAACGGTCGCGCAGAGGCGTGGTGAGCTGACCGGCACGAGTCGTTGCACCGATCAATGTGAACTTAGGCAGATCAATACGAATGCTCCGTGCCGCAGGGCCTTTACCAATGATAATATCCAGTGCGTAGTCCTCCATTGCGGGATAAAGGATTTCTTCAACAGATCGGGAAAGGCGATGGATCTCGTCGATAAACAGCACGTCACCTTGGTTGAGGTTGGTCAGAAGTGCGGCAAGATCACCTTGCTTTTCAATAGCAGGACCGGAGGTGATACGGATATTGACGCCGAGCTCATTCGCAATAATATTGGAAAGCGTTGTTTTACCAAGACCGGGAGGGCCGTAAAGCAGTACGTGGTCAAGAGACTCACCGCGCATCTTGGCTGCTTCGATATACACCTTCAAATTTTCCTTTGCCTTATCCTGACCCACGTAATCGTTTAAGGTTTTGGGGCGAAGGGAAGCATCTATATCAGAGTCTTCGGGGGAATAGCCGGTGGAAACAATGCGGTTTTCAAAGTCAAATTCTTGCTCTTCTATCATGTAAGCATCCTCCTTACATCAGCTTCTTGAGTGCCTGGCGGATGATCTCCTCCAGTGTCATCTGTTCTGTAGGCATGGTTTTAAGAACGTTTGTCGCCTCTGCTCTCTGGTAGCCGAGTACCATCAAGGCATCCAGTGCCTCGCTGAGCTTACCGCGTGCAGGTGCGCCTGCTTTTGCGGAAGAGCCAAGCTCGGGGGCAGCATTGAATTCGCCGCCATGCTCCTTGATCAGCTTGTCCTTGAGCTCCAGTACGATTCTTGCTGCGGTTTTGGGGCCAACGCCGTTTGCCTTGGAAATGGCTTTGGTGTCCTCTGTGCAGACAGCCAAAGCAAATTTTTCGGGGGTCAGAAGCGAAAGAATGGACATAGCAGCCTTGGGGCCGACACCCGAGACCGTAATCAGCATCTGAAAAGAGGAAAGCTCAGTTTCGTCGTGAAAGCCGAACAGCTCAATGCCGTCCTCGCGCACGGCAAGATAGGTATAAAGCTTGGCGGGATTGCCCGGGAGCGGCAATTTATCGTATGTATTCTGGCTGACCGTCAGGCGGTATCCAACACCGCTTGCGTCTATGACAGCAAATCCCATGCTTTTATGCGCGAGCGTACCGTTGATATAATAATACATAAAATCTCCTTAAAGTACACGGGGGACAAGCCCCCGTGATATTTTTATGGTTCGGATTGCTGTGTCTGATCCGTTGGCGTCTGCTGCGTATCATCCGCTGCCGCCATCGTATCATTTGCATTGGCGGGGTGTGCAACCGGTTCGGGAATGCGGAAAAACTCACCGTATCCGCCAATGCGGCGCAAAAGCTTTTCGAAAATGATCAGAAGGAAGAATGCGATCGTGGAAACAATGGATACTGCTACGCCGAGAACAAGCTCCTTGGGGCAATATCTCATTTCGATCTCATGCTCGCCCGGCTCGTCGATATAATATCCGACCAGCGCGTTTGCAAGCTCAACAGTCTCTACCTTTTTACCGTCAACCGTTACCTGCCACCCCTTATCAAAGGGAATGGTCGTGGTGATCAGCTGATTTGCATTCGTTGTGGTAATGGTACCCGGTAGATAATCCTCGCGGTAGTTTTCGTGATCAATCTGTACGTTACCTTGCTGCAATCTTGTAATTGCCTCTGTAAAGACCTCCATATCAAGAGAATAGATAAAGGGCTTGGTCAGATTTTGCTTGATATAGAAGTTGTCGTAGTCGTTTTTGATGGTGAGCTTGAGGTCAAGATCGCTCTTGTTGGACTCGCCGATGGAAACGATTCGCCAGGTATTGTTGTCGCCCCACTTACCAACGCTCTTTCCGTTCGCCGTCATGTTGACCGAGCGGGAATAAAC
>JAFNZX010000015.1 GCA_017382615.1 Clostridia bacterium
GATCCCGCATCGCAGCGACACAGGGGACAGCCCCGCAGTATCATGTCCTGCGGACACGACACAGGGGACAGCCCCGCAGTAACGTGTCCTGCGGACACATCACAGGGGACAGTCCCCGGTATCATGGCTCGCGCCCTTCGGGTTCGACTGCGTCATTTCGCAACTCGTTGCGAAATTCCTCCGCTCAGGATGACACGGGCGAGTGTTCGCATCACAAAAATCTGAAAGCAGAAGCCCATTAAAGACTTCTGCTTCACATATTTTTACCGCTAATTTGTCAGCCCGATGGCTTTCTTTTTATTTAATTTCCGACTGGAACGCTATGGCCTTGCCGAGAATATGGATCTCGTCCAGCTCGGGACCCATAAACACCAGCGGCTCGTATTTGGGGTTTTCCGGTGTCAGGATCAGCTTGGATTTTTCGGGGTAGTAGTACACGCGCTTGAGCGTTGCCTCGTCTTCGATAACCACGGCTGCGATCTCACCGTTTGCTACCATGTCGCTCTTTTTGATAAACACGATATCCCCGTCCTGAATGCGCGCACCGATCATGCTGTCACCCTTGGCGCGCAGGCAAAAATCAGCATCCAAGTTTGTGCCCGACATGACAAAGCTGTCGTGCTGCTCGTCGGTTAAGATAGGCGTTCCGCAGGCAATCTCGCCAAGTACGGGGATGCGGCGGCGTTCAATGGGGAAAATGCCTTGGTAATTGGGCACGGTGGAGGCGTTTCTCTCCATGGGCACGTCGTAGCCCTCCAGCCAGAGGTCTGCCACGTCCAGTGCGCGTGCCAGCTTGTGCATAGCGTCTGCCTTAGGCACGTAAATGCCGTTGGTGTATTGGCTGATACGCGCCTTGGAAAGTCCCGTGTCGCGCGCCAGGTCAACGGCACGCACGCCGCGCGTGTCCATTGCCAAGCGAAGTCTATCCGTAAAGGTATGAATGGGTTTCATATCGTGACTCCTTATGTTTTGTTATTTTCATTATACAAGGAAGTTTAGCAAATGTCAAGAGGGAGCACAAAAAAAGTTAAGGAAAATTTATTTTAATGGGGGTTGACTTTTGCGAAAGTCTGTGATATACTCATGACAGTTAAGCAAACACAACCACTCGGACAAACCGATACTTGGCGTCGGTTTATATTTTGACAAATGCAGTTAAGCAACCTTTACACGCGGAGGAGGAGGTTTTATGCCGATTTCAGGAATTTGTCCCTATTTTCAAAAAGAAAAGGGGGATGGCTACACCTATTGCGAATGCGCGCGTTTTCGCTTTCCCGATAAGCAGGCGCGCAGGGACATCATTTACAAGTATTGCGCACACCCCGATGGGTATCGGGCGTGTGTGCTAAAACAAACCATGGATCAATATTATGAAAGGAAGTACAATGGAGAACAAACAAGTAAACACAGAATTGCAGGATGAGGGCAGACTTGCCTACATGATCGAGTGGCGCAACAAGCGCATTCAGGCGTTGGAGGACTTGATCGTAAACATGGAGACCGCCAATATGATCTACGCAGCGTACATCACCTTCCTCTTGGAAAAGTGCTGCGGAACGAGGGATTGCATTAAGATTTCCAAGCAAAGCATCCGTGACGTATGCGGCAAATACACGGTCAGTGCCCAGGATGTGGGGGATGATTTTGTGATCCGACTGATTGAGATGGGGGATGCAAATGGCGCGCAATCCAAGCAAGTGGCTCACTCCTGAAAATCTGACGCTTTTGCGCGGCATGGCTTGTGTGGGGAAGGATGAGGGGCAGATTGCCGCTTGTATGGGAATTGGCTATGCAACCCTGCAGCGATGGAAAAAGCGTTATCCCGAGCTGGCAGCTGCGCTAGCGTATAATAAGGACGGCGCAGACTTTGCCGTTATGGAAGCCTTACACCGCAAGGCGGTGGGGTACACCGCGCCCGTAAAAAAGACCTACAAGCTCAAGCGGACCGAGTTTGATCCCGAGTCCGGCAAAAAAATCTCGGAATATGAGGAGCTGCAGACGGGAATTGACGAGACACACGTGCCTGCCGACACGCGAGCCGAGATCTTTTGGCTGCAGAACCGCTGTGCCGGTGAGTGGGGGCGGGAGAGTACGGAAAGCGAAAATGCAGGCGGTGTGATCGAGCTGCCTCCCGTTATGGAGCAGGGAGAGCCACCTGAGGATACATGAGCGGTGTGGTTTGGACGCCTCAACCGCGTCAGGCTGCATTTATGGCGCGGTTCGAGGACGAAGCACTGTACGGCGGTGCGGCAGGCGGCGGTAAATCGGATTGTGCCTTGGCGGAATCCTTGCGGCAGGTACATATTCCTTATTATCGCGGTCTGATTCTGCGCAAGACCTATCCGCAGCTTTCCGAGCTGACCGATCGCTCTGCCGAGCTGTTCCGTGCTGCTTACCCGGGAGCGAAATACAACGATTCCAAGCACGTATGGGTATTTCCCTCGGGGGCAAAGATCTATTTCGGATCCCTGCAGCATACCGATGACAGGCTGAATTATCAGGGAAAGCGGTATGACTTTATCGATTTTGACGAGCTGACGCAGTTTACCTGGGACGAATATTCCTATCTGTTTTCGCGCAACCGCCCCAACGGTGCAGGCACGCGCTGCTATATGCGAGCACAAGCCAATCCCGGCGGCATCGGGCACGGCTGGGTCAAAGAGCGGTTTATCACGCCTGCCAAGCCTATGACCACGATATGGGAAAAGCACGCAGTGCGCATGCCGGACGGCAGTGAGCAGGTGCGCTGGCGTTCGCGCATTTTCGTGCCCTCTACGGTGTTTGATAACAAGATTCTGTTGCAGAACGACCCAGGGTACTTGACGCGGCTTGCCGCACTGCCCGAAAAGGAGCGGCGAGCACTTTTATACGGTGACTGGGATTGCTTTGCAGGGCAGGTGTTTACCGAGTGGCGCAACGATCCCGCGCATTATAGCGATCGTGTGGGCACGCACGTCATAGAGCCGTTTTGCATTCCGCAATCCTGGCGCGTCATTCGCGGCTTTGACTGGGGATACAGCAGACCCTTTTCGGTAGGGTGGTACGCCTTTGACAACGACGGGCGCATGTATCGCATACGCGAGCTGTACGGCTGCAGCGGCAGCCCGAATGAGGGCTTACGATGGGGAGCAGAGCAGGTGGCGCGACGCATACGAGAGATTGAAGCAGACGACCCAAATTTGTGCGGACGCTTTATTACGGGGGTGGCAGACCCGGCAATACGCCAGAAAAACGGTGGAGAGAGCATTGCGGAGCTGATGGAAAAGCAAGGCGTGTATTGGGACAAGGCGGACAACTCCCGCATCGCGGGAAAGGCGCAGATGCACGCGCGCTTTGCTTTTGATCCCCATGGGATTCCGATGTTTTACGTATTCAATACCTGCAGGCACTTTATTCGTACCGTTCCTGAGCTGGTCTATGATTCCTCTGACGTGGAGGATATTGATACGGATGGAGAGGATCATATTTACGATGAGTGCAGATACGTAGCCATGGCGCACCCCATCGTCAAAAAACAACTACCAAAAATTGCGGTGTCAAGTGCGTTTGACCCGCTTGCAAGATAAGGAGAATTCATGCAAATCAAAGAAATTTTTAAAAAGAAGCAGGAGCCGCTTGCCATTGGTGTAAAGGAAATTACCCGTGCGGCGCACATCCTGCGGGACTATCGGGCAGGAAAGCGGTCTTTGGATGCGCGAATTGAGCAGGATGAGCTGTACTGGCAAGGCAGATACGGCAGTGATGCTCCTCGCACAGTGCGCGATCTGGGAGGCTCTGCCTGGATGTTTAACAGCATTGCCAACCGACACGCGGATATGATGGATCATCTGCCTACCTGCACGTGTCTTGCGCGTGAGCCGGGAGACCAAGCGCAGGCAGATACGCTTTCTGCCGTCATTCCCGTGATTCTTGACCGCTGTGCGTTTGAGGCGACTTATTCGGATAATTTGTGGTACAAGCTCAAGCACGGCGTTTGCGCGTACGGTGTGTTCTGGAATAATGATCTGGAAAACGGCTTTGGCGACGTGGACGTGCGTCGTGTTGACGTCGGCAGCATTTTTTGGGAGCCCGGAGTACGTGATCTGCAGGACAGCAAGCATTTGTTTTTACTTGCGCGTGTGGATACCGAGCAATTAGAGCAGACCTATCCCGCGTTTTTTGACCGAAAAACCAAACGTCCCGACCCTGAATCAATTTTTGAGGGCAGCACGCAGGACGGCAAAACGCAGGTGGTGGACTGGTACTACAAAAAGAACGTGGACGGCAGGCAGGTGCTGCACTACTGTAAATTTGCCGAGGGAGTGGTGCTGTACGCCTCTGAGAACGATGCTGCGTACGCGCAGCGAGGCTGGTATGACCACGCATGCTATCCCATCGTGCTGGACGTGATGTATCCCGAGGAGGGGACGTGCTACGGCTTTGGCATGATCTCTGTGGCAAAGCAGCCGCAGATCTACATCGACCGCCTGGATGCCAACTTTATGGAGTATGCTGACTGGGCAAGCAAGGTGCGCTTTTGGGCGAAAAGAAGCCTGGGTGTTAACGAGCAGGATTTTATGGATTTGGACCGCCGTATTGTGGAGGTTGAGGGAGACATTGAGGAGGAGAAGCTGCGGCAGATTCGAATCGATACCTTTGATCAGGGGCTTTTGACACTCAAAAAGCTCAAGATCGATGAACTCAAGGAAACCACCGGCAACCGCGACGTCTCGCAGGGCTCGCTCTCGGGCGGCATTACTGCTGCAACTGCCATCAAGGCTTTGCAGGAGGCGGGAAACAAGAATGCGCGTGACGTGATTGCGGCAAGCAACCGCGCCTTTGTAGGTGTGGTGACGCTGGTGATCGAGCTGATTCGTCAGTTTTACGATCAAACGCGCACCTTCCGCATCACAAAGGAGAACGGACACGAGTATCTGTGCTACGATAATAAAGGGATTCTTGCCACAACCGTGCTGCAGGATGGAAAAGAGACGTATATGCGCAAGCCGGTGTTTGACATTGCTGTCAAGGCGCGCGTGGCAGATCCGCTTTCCAGAGAGGCTGCCAATGAGCTTGCGTTGACGCTTTACGAAAAGGGGGCGTTTGATCCTGCGCAAAGAGAGCAGACGCTGATCCTCTTGGAAATGATGGATTTTGACGGTATTGGCAAGATACGTCAGATGGTCAAAGAGGGGGGAGCGAAATGATTGAGGCAGTTGCAGGACAGAGCGCAGGCGTATACGTTTTAGAGGTGATCGGGCATGCGGGATATTCCGCGGGAAACGACGTGGTTTGTGCTGCGGTTTCGGCTTTGGTGGAGGCGTTGGCAGCGTATCTGGATGAATACGGAGACGCGGACGGACAAGCAGAGCTGGAGGACGGATACGCCTTGATCACGGTGTCCGAGCGCAATGCCGCCTTTGATATGGCGGTGTGCGGACTGGGGGCGATTGCAGATCAGTACCCCGCATACGTATCGATGACGACGACTTACATATAGAGTAAAGAAAGGAAACACACAATGCAAACGGTCGAACAAAATTATCACACGATTGCCGACGACGGACAATCTCTGCCGAAGGAGCGCGGCAGCACGGGCGAGCAAACGCATAAGGGCTCTGTCGCCGAGAGCCAAGCTGCCACACAGCGCGAGTGGGAGGAGCTGATTGCTTCCGAACGCTACGGTGCGCTGTACAGGGCACACGTCTCCGAAATCATCCAAAAGAGACTGGGGCAGGAAAAGCAGAGCAGTGCGCTTTTGCAGCAAGCGGCGGAGATGTTGGAGATAAAGGATCCGACACAGCTGCCTGCGCGTATAGCACAACTGCTTGCACCCGCTGAAAGGGACTGGACGCAGGAGGTAGGTGCTGTGCAGGACAAATATCCGGAATTTGATCTGCAGGAGCAAAGCAAGAATCCCGCATTTGCAGCCCTTTTGCAGGGATTTGCCAAGGTACCCGAGGTCTCACTGACCACACTGTACGAGCTTTACGAGCTTGACAACCTCAAAAAAGCCGCAGCGCAAAGTGCAGCGGCAGACACTGCCCGACAAATTATGGGGGCAGTACAGATTCGTCATGCAAGACCGCATGAGAACGGTTTGCGTGACATGACGTCCGAAACGGGACGCGCCTCCCGATTGACGCGTGCACAGCGAGCCGTGCTTGCCGAGCGCGCTGCAAAGGGGGAGCACATTACATTTTAGAAAGGAAATATTATGAGAGAAAACAGAATGATTGATCTGCAGCGCTTTGCTGCAAATACCAACGTGATGGGTACTGAGGGCACTATCGACGCAGTGGCAGGTACGACTGTTGCGTACAATGCAGGCATGGGTCTTTCCGAAGAAATGAAGACCTACTATTCCGATTATCTGATTGACAATGCCGAGCCCGCACTGGTGCACGACATGTTCGCGCAGAAGCACAAGATTCCGCAGGGGGGCGGTAAGACGGTACAGTTCCGTCGTTACAATCCGCTGCCCAAGCTGACTGAGCCCATCAAGGAGGGCGTTACGCCCGTAGGACAAAGCATCAGCATGGAGGTGCTGGAGGCGACCGTGGCGCAGTACGGCGGTTACGTAGAGCTGACCGATCTGCTTATTTTGACCGCGATTGACAACAACCTTTGCATGGCAACCAAGCTGCTTGGCTCACAGGCGGGCAGAACGCTGGACACCATTACCCGTGAGGTGCTTGCGGGCGGTACCAACGTACAGTACGGTGAGAATGCGGTGTCTGCAAGATATCTGCTGACGGGCGGTCAGCAGAGCGGTAACCACTATTTGACCGTTGACGCCATTCGCCGCGCGGTGCGCTTCTTGAAAAATCAGAACGCAGAGAAGATCAAGGGCAGCTATATTGCAATCGTGCATCCCGATTGTGCGTACGATCTGATGAGCGATCCCAACTGGAAAACGCCCAATCAGTACGCAGATCCTGCCAATATCATGGAGGGCGAGATCGGTAAGATTGAGGGCGTCAGATTCATTGAATCCAGTGAGGCGAAGGTGTTCCACGCAGAGGATCTTGCCAAGAATTCGCGCACGTTGCGCATCAAGCACAGCGGTGGCTATACCGGTGCAAACGTGGTTGCCTTTGAGGGTGGCAGCGTTAAGTCCGGTGAGCTTGTGGGCAGAACGCTGCTGATCGGCGATACCAGCGTATACGTTGGCTTTAACAGCGCGAGCGAAATGACGCTGTACAGCGACAGCACCAAGACCATGCTGGCATCGGTTACCTGCGATGACGGCACGATCATCTACCCCGGTGAGGCAGGCGCGCAGGGACGTGACGTGTATGCAACGCTCGTGTTTGGCGAGAATGCTTACGGCACGACCGAAATTACGGGCGGCGGTCTGGAGCTTATCGTCAAGCAGCTGGGCAGCGCAGGCACTTCCGACCCGCTCAACCAGCGTGCAACCGTGGGTTGGAAGGCAACCAAGGTGACCGTGCGTCTGGTTGAGGCGTTTATGGTCAGAATTGAGACTGCCTCCACCTTTGACGACAACGACTGATTTACATAGCAAGCATGCCCCGAGGAGGATAAGCTTCCTCGGGGCGGAAAGGAGAAATAATGAACACACAGACCGCACAGCAGGCTTATTTGGAGGAGTATATTGCCATTAAGCTGTTTAAGGATAACGAACGCTACAAGGATGACGTATACGTAGCGATCAATGGGAAAAACTGCGTCATCAAAAGGGGAGAATGGGTCAAGATCAAGCGCAAGTACGCACTGGTGCTGGATCAGTCCGAAATTCAGGATACCAAGGCGGCGCGCCTGATGCAGGCGGAGCAAAATCGCTTTGTGGGACAGAGCGGGAGGGCTGATTGACATGGCAAAGACTGCAATTGGCAGCCGCTGTATGGAGAGCGCGGTGCGTTCGATGCCGACAAGCGAGTCTGTGATTATGCTGGCACGCGCCTATGATCAGCTGGTCAAGGATCTGGAGTATGCGCTTTTGCATATTTCCGAGGAAAATCTGTCCGCCGAGCTGCGCTCGCGCCTTGAAAAGAGGGATGCGTGATGCTGCCAACGTTGGAAACGACCAAAACCCATCGCTGTATTATGCAGGATTTTACCAAGGGGATCATGCACAGGTACGGCGGTGGGGAGCGGTGCGTGTTTGATTGCGAGAACGTCAGCGGTGCACAGTATCCTGCGCTTGCACCTCGTATGCCCAGACGCTCTTTTATGTACTTATCCGAGGGCGTGTTGGGGATGTATTGTGCAGACAGCCTGTATATTGCCTCGGACGGGGAGCTTTATCGGGCAGAGGGGGAAAATTCCATGCAGCTTTTGGGAACGGTCAACTATGAGCCCAAGGTGTTTGGATCACTTGGCAACGAGCTGCTTGTGCTGCCCGATTTCAAGGTGCTGGATACGATCGGACAAAATCTGTTCTCCAAGCGTCTGCGTCTTACGCTTGCAAACGTACTGGTGCATAACCAGGATTACGTGGACGAGGAAGGAATCGCGCGTACAATCAGGCGCAATACGCTGCATTGCACGGACTATAATTTTTTGGACTTTTTTCATCCCGGGGACTCCGTGCGCATAGAAGGCACGCAAACCAACGACGGCTACTACACCGTACGCGGTGTGGAGGAATTTGACCTGCGCTTTGATGAAAAAGCATTCGTAGCGGAGGACATTGAAAAATGCATGCTGATCAAGGATGCGCCTGCACTGCAGGGGACTTGTACCTCTGAGGATCGCTTGTGGGGCTATGCCGGCAATACGATTTATGCCTGCGCGCAGGGAGAGATTGCGAACTGGTATCGCTACGACGGTGATGCACGAAGCAGCTATCGGGTATGTGTTGCGGATAAGGGAGCGTTTACCGGATGCGTGATGCACGCAGGTCACCCGGTATTCTTCAAATCGGATTGCATGGTGGAGGTGTACGGCGATAGTCCCGCTAATTATGCACTGGTGCAGACAAGGCTTTCCGGCGTTGCGCAGGGCAGTGGTGCTTCGCTTTGCTCGGTAGGGGGCAGTATGCTGTATCTTTCACACAACGGTGTGATGCGATGCAGCGGAGGCAGCGCAAGAGTGATTTCCGATGCGCTTGGCGTGCAGCTCAAAAACGGTGTGGCGACTACCGACGGCAGACGCTATTATCTTTGTGCCGAGGACGAAAGCGGCAGACGCGCGCTTTATATTTACGATACCGAAACGGATGCATGGCATAAGGAGGACGATGCACAGGGCATTCGGCATCTGGGATATCTGGGCGGTGACGTGTTTGCATACTGTGACAATCACGCGGTGTATATTCTTGGGCAGGACACGACGGGACACGGCACGGCGCAGGGGGTGGTGGAATCCTACGTGGATTTCCATCCCATTACGGACAACGCACGCGGAGAGATCGTACCCGTGCGGCTGGGCTTGCGCGTATGGTGTGACACGGGAAGCACGTTGCAGCTTTTTGTCAGCTACGATGGAGAAGAGCTGCAGGAGCGCGCGACTTTGCAGGCTGTGGGAGAGCGACTTTGGTACGTGCCGCTGGCAGCGCGTGCATGTCACACGCTTGGGGTGCGCGTCAGGGGAACGGGCAATTATCGCATCTGCGCCTTGATCGGGGAGTATCAGTGATATGCCGAATGCACCCGATTATCAAAGAGTGCTGTGCGAGGAGCGGCACGAGCGCATTGAAAACCGTCTTTTAAAGCACGGAGAGCAGATCGACTCCTTGGAAAAGTGCACCATCAAGCTGACAGAGATGGTGGACAGATACGACAGACTTGCGCAGGGGCAGGAGACACGCATTGCAGCGCTTGAGCGCAAGCCGGGGCTTTTGCTGGAGCGCGCCATCGGATATGCTCTATCCGTTGTACTGGGCGCGCTTGCCAGTGCTTTAGCGGGGTATTTCCTCGGTTGAATATAAAAAGGCACGTCAAACGTTTTGCTTGACGTGCCTTTTCTACTCGGGATGGATTTCCATAATTATGAAAGAATTATGTATTTCTGCTATTTCGTATTGTTTATTTGGAGAAACAATGCCTGTGATTACGATATCTTGGTGAAACGGGATAGGGTATCTGACACATGCGTTATAAATGAGAATGCCTATGTTAGTATTTTCGCTTGCTTCAAACACCGCGGTGCGATTGCAAAGACCTGACCAAACC
>JAFNZX010000016.1 GCA_017382615.1 Clostridia bacterium
GAAGAGGAAACAAGTGTCCGAAGTAGCAATCTGCAACAAAGCTACCTTATGCGACAAGCCCCGTTTGAAAGACGGACGGGTTTCGGTATCTACCCCTACGATGTGCTGGGTCTCTTTGCGAGATCGACGTGCGTATAGAGGCAGGTGAGTCCGCCTATACCCCTGCCTTGCCGCGGCTGCATACCGTATATGCGCCTTGGCAGATTGCCGATCTGCCGCGCGTGGACGTGCCGATTGCAAGTGCGGACGGATACGTAGCAGCAGAGTACGTGTGGGCGTACCCTCCGGGAATTCCGCTCATCGTACCCGGTGAATACGTGGATGACGCGCTGCTGACCGCCCTTGCCGCCATGCAAGACGCGGGCACCGAGCTGCACAGCACGCACGGCGGCATGCCCGAAACATTGTACGTTGTGGAGGAACACGAATGAGCAACACACTTCATTTTCACTACGACTTTATTCCGAGCGAGATCCTTGATCCCGCAACCCGAGAGCAGCGCATTGCGCAAATGAAATCTGCGGGCGTGGAAACCGTTTGGCTGGATACCTATGCTTATGGCAACGTGCTTGCGTCGCGCAAAGAAACGCTGGCGGCAAAAAGCCTGCTTGAAAGCCACGGCTTTTGCGTGCAAGCTCTGACCGTGCCCGTCGGACACGGTGGCGGTGCGCTGAACGGTGGTGCGGGTGACCCCGGTATTCCTGCACGTTGGCAGGGAAGAATCAATGCGCAGGGGCAGGTCGTACCCTTTACCTCCTGCGTGCGCTGCGAAAGTATGATCAAGGAAAGCCGCGACGTGGCAGAGGAGCTTGCGGACATGGGCTTTACGCAGCTTTTTTACGATGACGACTTGCGCGTCGGCCCTTGGGGACAGGCGCTGCAGGGCTGCTGCTGCGGGGCTTGCATGCAGGCGTTTTACCAAAAATATCCGCGCTACGCGCACTTGACCGCGCCCGAGATTTTTGCAAACGCCACCGAAGGCGACGATCTTTGGTGCGCATGGAGCGACGTGCAATGCGACGCGATTTTGCAATTTATCGAAAAGACCGTGCCCGACGGTATGACGCCCGGCATTATGGTCATGCACAACGGCGACCGCAGACACGGCGTGGACATCGCGCGCCTCAAAGCCGCGTTCCCGCAGCTGCTTGTCCGTGTGGGCGAAGCGCATTTTGAGGATGCGAGCTTTACGCAGGCGGGAGCAGAGCAGGCGATTACCAATTCCATTCAAACGCACCTTAGCCTTGTCGGCAACGTGCGCGATGCGTTCAGTGAGTCCACGGTGTACCCCGAAAACGCGCTCTCTCCCGAGAATCTGGTGCAAAAGCTGCGCCTGGAAATTCGCGCGGGCTTGCGCAATCTCTACCTCATGAGCGGATTTTTCTTTCTGGCAGAGCCCTACTGGCAAGCCATTGCCGCAGCGCGCCCCGAGCTGGAAGAGCTGGCGCAGAGTGCGACTGACGAACGATGCGCGAAAGAATTTATCTGGCAAATTTAACTTTGTATTATGATGGAGGACCGATATGAAACCGATCCGAAAGCTACATATATTATGTGCCCTGATGGCACTTTGCTTGCTGCTTGGCGCGTGCTCCGGACAAGTACTTAACGAAGAGCAGACGAGCGGCGAGGAGAGCACGACAGAAATTTACGTGCCCGACGAGCAATATCCCACGGCAGCCGATCTTGACCGGGATGCGGATTTTTCCAAGCTGATCATTTCCTCAGTATACGCGGGATCAACGGGCAAAAACGCACCCGTGGCGTACAACTACGTTTGCTTTTATAATACCGGCAGGGTAGACCTTGCGTTAGAGGGACTTTCCATCTTTGTCTGCGGCGGTGATTACGTCTGGCACGAATACCCGCTGCCCTTTGGCGCAAACATTCCCGCGGGAGGCTACTACCTCGTGCAGGGGCAGGCAACCGAAACCGAGCTTGCACAGCCCGCCCTGCAGATCGATCAAGCCGACGCCATTCGTCCGAACATGCTACTGACCACCACCGATTTGCGCCTTGTCATAGCACCCGTGGGTACTGCCTTGCAAAATGACCGACCGATCGGCGGGCAGAGCGGCGTGGTGGATTACCTGTCCGCGCACACCGTTGACAGCGGCGCGATCCGCAATTACGTCAGCGGAGCATCCAAGAGCACGCTGATCCGCCGCGACGCGGATTCACCCTTTGCGCCCTTTGATACCGTTGATCTGACGCTGGCGTCTACTGCCATGCTGCGACAGATCCGTCCGCAGACAAGCAAGGGGGACGTCAATACCACCGTGCACACTATGGCGGCAGAGGTCGTATTCTCGCATCAGAGCGGATTTTACGACGAGGAATTTTCGCTTACCATGACCGCGCCTGCGGGATATACCGTGTTTTATACGATCAACGGCGCAGATCCGCGTACTGTGCTTGCAAAGCAGTATGCAGACCCCGTTTTGCTGACCGACACCACGCAAATGGCGTGGGGCGAGCTGACGCAGAACAATATTCTCGCCATGGGCAATACCTTCTCGCCCAACGTGCTCTCGCAAATGGGCGCGTGGACGGTGCGCGCCTATGCGACCAACGGTAAGAATTCCACCCCCGTGACCACGCAGACCTATTTTGTGGGCAAGGATATCCGCGCGGACGAGTTGGACGTATTCTGCCTTGCCGTACAGCCCGAGGATTTCATCAGTACCGACCCGACGGGCAAGAATATTTACATGAATTTCTCGGAGGGGCACGAGCGTATCGGTGCGTACCTGGAATACATTACCGATAACACCTGCGAATTTTCTTCTTTCGTGGAGATCGCGCTCAACGGTAAGGGCTCGCTCGGTATGACCGAAAAATCCTTCCGTATTCTGTTCCGCGAGAACGCAAATCCCGAGGTTTCGGAGAATCTGAACGCATTTAATTACAACATCTTTGGCGAATATGCAACCCCCACCGCAACGGGGGACGATACCGTATATTACCGCAGACTGCTGCTCCGCAACGGCGGCGGTGACAACTCGGGCTGCACCATTTCGCGCTCGCATATCGGTGACGCGTACATCGCCCGCCTTGATTCCAAGCTGCATGCCGAGAGCATGGCGTACAAGCCGGTGTTCGTGTTCATCAACGGCGAGTTCTGGGGCATTTACAACGCGCGCGAACGCTTTGACGAAAAATATTTTGAAACTATCTACGGCGTGTCCGAGGAAGACCTTGCAGTTCTTGAGTGCCCGTACCCCATTCCCGTGGTCAAGTTTGAGTACCTGCTGACACACGGAGAGCAGCGTGACGCGGATGAATTCAACGCGCTGTTCAAATACGCGCAGCAAAACGACCTCTCCGATCCCGTGCATTACAAGTACGTTTGTGACCGCGTGGATACCGATAACTTGATCGACTATTTCTGCGCACAGATCTATCTCAACTGCAGCGACTGGCCCAACAATAACGTCAAGGTCTGGCGCAACAGTAACCCCAACAGCATTTCGGGGCAGGACACCAAGTGGCGTTTTTGCGTGGTGGATACCGACCACGGTGTGGGACTGAATTCCAACGTGGATACCAATTTGCACCATGCTGTGGGAAATGGCTCGGTCATCGGTATTCTGATCAACGGGCTGATGGGTAATCCCGAGTTCCGCGAGCGGTTTTTGATGCGCTATATCTGGCTGACCGAGGTGTATTACGCACCCGAGGCGTCGGGACCCATTCTGGAAGAGATCGTGGACACGGTCGCACCCGTTATGCAGCTGCAGCTGGATCGCTGGAAGTGCACCGACGGCACGGCAACGCCCTACGACGGTGCAAGACCCTCGTGGATGTACTATATCAACGTCATCCGCGACTATATCGAAAAACGCCCCGCAGTTGCCAAGGTGCAGCTCAAGGAACGTTACCATCTCTCCGAGGAAGAGTATGTGCGCCTGCTTGAAAAAGCAGTTGCCCTGTGGGGAGCAGAGAGCTATCTGCTGCAATAATCAATAAGGAGAAAAACATGCTGTTTGTCACCGCACAACAATTTTTCGATGGTGCAGCAGGCGCAAAGCGACTGGATCGACAAGAGGAGATCTCGTGCGTCGCACGCATGCGGGCAGGGGACACCGAGGCTAAGGATGCCTTAGTGCAAGGCTACCTACCCTTTGTTGCCGCAAGCGTCAAAAGAGTCAGTACGGGCGAGCCCTCGCTGGAGCTGATCTGCCGCTTCGTTTGTACCTTGGAGCGAGAGGTCGAGGCGTTTGACTTTTCGCAAGAGCGCGAGCCCTTTACACACCGCCTAAGCCTTGCGCTCAGAAAGACAACCGCGGAGTATATTGCGGATCAGTAACTGAAAAATAAATCCCGTGACCGAAAAATGGTCACGGGATTTTGCGATCACGGAGAGGATGTGTCTCTCCCATATTTATCCGTAGGGCGGGGGCTTGCTCCCGCAGCGCATCCTTGAGTATGTATAACCGTAGGCGAGAGAATTTCGTCTATGCCGAAATATGTGATCGCCCGCGTCCTTTGTCATACTTGTTCTACACTTCATCACTTCATCATTTGTGCTGTTTTTTCTCACAACCTATTGACAAAAACCTACAACGATGATATAATACATCTGTTAAGCTTATTTCTATAAGGAGAAAATTATCATGAAGAGAATTCAGACTATCCAGACCCGTGATCTCGCTAAGAGCGTAAACAACGGTGGTTGCGGCGAGTGCCAGACCTCCTGCCAGTCCGCTTGCAAGACCTCTTGCGGCGTTGCTAACCAGGAGTGCGAGGCTAACAAGGACTAATTTGATAAGTCCAACGATCGGGGCTGGGGCGAAATGCCCAAGCCCCGATGTTTTATGAAAGGATATGAAAAATGATTCACCAGTATAAATTAAACGGATATAACATCGTACTTGACGTGTACAGCGGCTCGGTGCACGCAGTGGACGAGATCGCATATGACATGATTGCCATGTACGAGCAAAACGATAAGCAGACCGTCATTGACGCCATGATGGAGAAGTACGGTACGCGCGAGGACGTGACCGAAGCGGAGCTTGCCGAGTGCTACGACGATATCACGGCCTTGAAGGAGCAGGGCAAGCTGTTCGCACCCGACGTATATCGCGACAAGGCGTTTGATTTCAAGAACAGAAATACCGTGGTCAAGGCACTTTGCCTGCACGTGGCGCACACCTGCAACCTCAACTGTGAATATTGCTTTGCCGCGCAGGGCAAATATCACGGTGAGAGAGCCGTGATGTCACTTGAGGTCGGCAAGGCTGCCATTGATTTTCTGATCAAGCATTCCGGCACGCGCCGTAACTTAGAGGTTGACTTCTTTGGCGGTGAACCCTTAATGAACTTTGACGTGGTCAAGGAGATCGTGGCGTACGCGCGCAGCATCGAGAAGGAGAATAACAAAAATTTCCGCTTTACGCTGACTACAAACGGCGTGCTTGTCGATGATGAGGTCATCGAGTGGGCGAACCGCGAGTGCCATAACGTCGTGCTTTCTCTGGACGGCAGAGAAGAGGTGCACGACAGACTGCGCAAAACGGTCAACGGCAAGGGCAGCTACGCCACCATCGTACCCAAGTTCCAACACTTTGTGGAAAAGCGCGAGGGCAAGGGCTACTATCTGCGCGGTACGTACACCCACAACAACCCCGATTTTACCAACGATATTTTCCATATGCTTGACCTGGGCTTTGATCAGCTTTCCATGGAGCCCGTTGTGTGTGCTCCCGAAGATCCTTACGCGTTGACTAAGGAGGATCTGCCCGTGCTCTTTGAGCAGTACGAGATTCTTGCCAAGGCGCAGATCGAACGCCGCAGAGCGGGCAAGCCCTTTACCTTCTATCATTACATGCTCAACCTTGAGCACGGCCCCTGCGTCTATAAGCGTATCAGCGGCTGCGGCTCGGGCACCGAGTATATGGCTGTTACCCCTTGGGGAGATCTCTACCCCTGCCACCAGTTTGTTGGCGAAGAGGAGTATAAGCTTGGTGACCTTTGGACGGGCGTGACCAATACCGCGTTGCGCGATGAGTTCAAGCTGTGCAACGCTTACGCAAGACCCGATTGCGCGGATTGCTGGGCAAGAATGTATTGCTCGGGCGGCTGTGCTGCCAACGCATACCACGCCA
>JAFNZX010000017.1 GCA_017382615.1 Clostridia bacterium
ATACTGACATCAAACGTCTTATCTCCGGCACGCAGCGTGACGCGGGCAGTTCCCGTGCTGCCTACCGCCTTGCAGATGCCTCGCTCGTTGACCTCAATCAACTCGGGATTGTGGTTTTCGTAACTTACGCCCTGTTCGGGTTCGCTTATCTCATACCACTTGCCGTCCGACCAGGTTGCCAGTCCGCGGATCTGTTTGGAAACGTTTTCGGCAAGGGAAATATAATAAGTATTTAGCATGGGCGTCAGGGTGACGACCGTGCGCGTTTCGGTATCATAACAGGTGTCGGGCGCGTCAACGTAGACAAGCACCGTGCCGCAAAGGCTGCCAAGGTGTGCATCCACGTAGGTATATCCCACCTGCTTGCCGTACACCTTTCCGTCCTTGATCTCAACGATAGACTTATCGTAATTGTCAAATGTGAGCAGAGAAGCGTCGATTCTTTCTGGCTCATAGCAGGAGTTGTAGGTTTTCATTTCAATGGGCGCAGAAGTGCCGGGCTTGACTCTAATGTAGTGCGGCTTCTCGGCGGTCAGGATCATGGGCGGCAGCTCTGCCTCGCGCTCCCAAAGCTCGGTTGTCATTTCAAGATTGGGCAGATCCAGCTCGGAGTAGTAGTCCTCGTCCATGAGCGTATATGCGTATCTGTGCATGCGCGTGCCCCACTTGCCCCATTGGTTGCCATAGGCGTAGCCCAAGAGCAGGGTATCGCTCTGCTTGATATGGTGCTGTGCGTCACCCGAAATGCCGCAGTTGTGCAGCATAAAGCAGGTGTTGGTGCGAATGTCGTTAACGCGCGTAAAGCGCAAGCCGTCCTCCGATTCGGAAACCGATAAAAAGCTGTCCGCAGAAAAACGCTTATCGGTGGAAAGGGCAATAAACTTGTCAAGCTCCTCGCAGTACACCACGTCATAAGAGTCGTTACCCGTGGAATTGCGCACCGCTGCAACGCCGTGCTGCACGATGGTTGCAGGCCAGTCCTCGCGCGTAATATCCGCTGTTGCTACACGGGTCTGCGAATAGGTCTTACCGTCTATGGTTTTTGAGGTCCAGGTGTAGTAGATGTACAGCACGTCATCCTTGACAACGAAAGAGAATTCTCCCGCACCCCAGTGCTTCCAATCCTCGTCGTAGTAGATAATGGGGGCAGGACTGCCCATCCATGCGCAGCCATCTCTGTATTCGCCCCAGCTCTTTCCCGTCCACTTAAAGAACGGGCCGTCGGGATGCTCGGAACGTGCTACAAAGCCGTTGTTGCAAACACCGCCACCGTCTGCAAAAAGGGTGGAGGTATAGCCAATGTAGTAGTATTTGCCGTACTTGAACACGGCAGGGTCACAAACCGAAAACCAGTCCATAGAGTCGGGCGTGGGGGTCAGCACGACGCGCTCGCGCGTCCACGTTTCGCCCCTGTCATAGGACTCTCTGTAAGTAAACCAGTCCGCCTCAAAGCAGTCACCGGGAGAGGCGAACCATGCACGGCAAACGTCGTCCTCCACCATGATGGAAGGTCCGTAGCGGTATCCCCAGGTCTGGGTCTTGCGTGGCATATAAACGTCCTTGCCCGCATCGGGCAATCTCAATTTGAAATGCTTTGACATAACTACCTCCGTTTGTATGTAATGTTTGATTTTAGTCTATCATAACATAGAAAAATTGTCAAGAAAAATGCGGAAATTCCTTGACGGAAAAGAGTAGGGGTGGTATAATATAAGTATAAAATTATAATAGCCTTACTATGGAAAACGGAGGATTTTTATGTTTGACGTATGTATCGTCGGAGCAGGCGTGGTTGGTGCACTTTGCGCACGCGCGCTGTCTGCTTATCAGTTAAACGTGTGCGTGCTTGATCGTGCAAACGACGTATGCACGGGTGCATCCCGTGCCAACAGCGCCATTGTGCACGCAGGCTTTGATGCAAAACCCGGCACCTTAAAAGCAAGATTTAACGTTCGTGGCTCAGAGATGATGGAGCAGGTTTGTAAGGATCTTGGCGTCAAGTACGTGCGTAACGGCTCGCTGGTGCTTGGATATACAGATGAGGACAAGGCAACCCTTAGTGACCTTTACGAGCGCGGTGTCAAAAACGGTGTGCGCGATCTTGCGCTGCTTGACCGCGAGGGCGTTGTTGCCCTTGAACCCCACGTGACCGAGGAGGTCACCTGCGCACTCTACGCCCCCACGGGTGCCATCGTCAGCCCCTTTGGTCTTTGTGATGCAGGTCTTGGTCACGCTATGGACAACGGCGTCGAGTTTATTCGCAATTTCGAAGTAGATCGCATCGAGTGCGAGGACGACGCTTACGTGCTGTATGCAGGAGAGCAGACTGTGCGCGCAAAGTACGTTGTCAATTGCGCCGGCTTGTATTCCGATAAGATCGCCGCTATGGTTGGTGACGATTCCTTTACTGTTCACCCCAGACGCGGTGAATATATGGTGCTGGATAAGGCATTCACGCCTTCCTTGACCAATTTCACGCTGTTTTCCACACCCACCCCCAAGGGTAAGGGTATTCTCGTGACCGCCACCACGGGCGGCAACGTCATGCTCGGTCCTACCGCTGAGGAACTGACCGATAAGGAGGATCTTGACACTACTGCGGCAGGCACTGCGTCTATCCGCGCGCAGAGTGCAAGATACGTGCAGAATATTCCGTTCAACGCTGTGATTACCAGCTTTACGGGCTTGCGCGCTGTCGGCAGTACAGGTGACTTTATCATCCACGCATCCGCTCCCGGATTTATCACCTTTGGTGGTATTGAAAGTCCCGGTCTGACCAGCGCACCCGCACTTGCAGAGTATTGCGTAGAGCTGCTTGCAACCGAGGGTTTAGCTCTTGAGAAAAAGAATGATTGGTCGCCCGTACGTACCAAGGGCGCAATCAAGTTCAACAAAATGACCGACGAACAGAAGAACGAGATCATCAAAGACAACCCCGCATATGGTAACATGGTCTGCCGCTGCGAGGGCGTTAGCGAAGGCGAGATCGTGGCAGCCATTCGTACCAATCCCGGTGCGCGTGACGTGGACGGTGTCAAGCGTCGTACCCGCAGCGGCATGGGCAGATGCCAGGGCGGCTTCTGCTCCTCCATCATCGTAGAGATTCTCTCCAGAGAGATGGGTATTCCTTATGAGCAGGTCACCAAGTCGGGCGGCGCATCTATCATTAACTACGGCAGAACCAAGGGAGGGGAGCACAATGACTAAGGTATCTTTGGTAATCGTCGGCGGCGGCCCCGCAGGCATGAGCGCGGCAGTTGCTGCGTATAAGGCAGGTGTGACCGATCTGCTGATCTTGGAGCGCGAGGCGCATCTGGGCGGCATTCTGCGCCAGTGCATTCATAACGGCTTCGGACTTCATAAATTCGGTGAGGAGCTGACCGGCCCCGAGTATGCCGCTCGCTATGCAGAGCAGGTAAAGGAGTTGGGCATTCCTTACAAGGTGGGCACTATGGTAACCGGTATTACCGAGGATAAGGTAATCACAGCGGTCAATCCCACCGACGGAATCATGCACATTCAGGCAGAGGCGATTATTCTCGCCATGGGCTGCCGTGAGCGTCCCAAGGGTGCTCTGAATATCGCAGGTGCTCGTCCCTCGGGCATCTATACCGCCGGTACTGCACAGAAATACGTCAATATTAAGGGTTATATGCCCGGCAAAGAGGTCGTGATCCTCGGCTCGGGTGATATCGGTCTGATCATGGCGCGCCGCATGACGCTGGAGGGCGCAAAGGTCAAGGCTGTTTGCGAGCTGATGCCTTATTCGGGCGGATTGGCGCGTAACATCGAGCAGTGCCTGAACGATTTCGGCATTCCGCTGATGCTGTCGCACACTGTTGTACAAATCCACGGTAAGGACAGAGTCACGGGTGTGACCATTGCCAAGGTGGACGAGCGCCGCAATCCCATTAAGGAAACCGAGCAGTACATTGCGTGCGATACACTGCTGCTTTCCTGCGGTCTGCTTCCCGAGAATGAGCTGACCAAGGGCGCAGGCATCACCATGGACAGAATTACGGGCGGTGCTGTGACAGACCAGAGCAGACAAACCTCCATTCCCGGTGTATTTGCTTGCGGTAACGTGCTGCACGTGCACGACCTTGTGGACTACGTATCCGAGGAAGCCGAGATTGCAGGCTGCGCAGCTGCAGACTATCTTGCAAACAAGCAGAGTGAGCGCGTGGATATTACCGTGCAGCCCGTAGGCGGCGTGCGCTATACCGTACCGCAAAAGATTACCAGCGCACAGGATACGACCGTATACTTCCGCGTCGCAGACGTGTTCCGCGACAAGAGAGTTGTGGTCAAGTGCGGTGACCGCGTGATTTCAAATAAAAAGAAGATCAAGCTCGCCCCCGGTGAGATGGAGACGGTCAAGCTGACCGCCCAGGTGCTTGCCGAGCTGGCAGAGGGCACGATCACGATCGGATTGGAGGAATAGCGTGAAAGCGCGCTCAACCCATCTGATAACTTTACGATTCACGCTTAAATCTCACCTAAAAATGGGACCCAACCCATTTTTGGAGCAAAGCGCCACGGTGAAATTTTAAAACTTTGTTGAATGGAGATTATTATGGAAAATAAAAGAGAAATGACTTGTATCATTTGCCCCCGAGGCTGCACACTCACGGTGGAGCTGGAGGATAAAAAGGTGCTTGGCGTCAAGGGCAATGCCTGCAAGCGCGGCACGGATTACGCCGTAGCGGAATGCACAGCTCCCACAAGAACGCTGACTACTACGGTGATGACCGAGAGTGGCGAGGTGGTTGCCGTTAAGTCCAATAAGGCAGTCCCCAAGGAGCTGCTGTTTGATTGCATGAAGGAGATCAACGCTTGCGTAGCCCCCGCTACCGTCAAGCAGGGAGACGTTGTCATTTCCAACCTGCTTGGCACGGGTGCTGACATCGTCGTAACCTCTTACGTAGAATGACCAGCTGTAAATCTGAGAAAAGGAGCTTTATCATGGAACAGTATAAGAATTATGCAAATGGTCCTTTGATGGCAACCGATGCCCTTGGCAGAAAGACTGCCGACTGCACGAATGCGCCTGCGCGCAGAGAAAACCGCCTGGTTGGCATGTTCTATTTTTTGTGGCTTGGGGAGCACGGCAGACACAAGCCCTACGACGTTTCCAAAATCACGGCAGAGCATCCCGATGCGGGCGCACACGAGGATGCGGAATACTGGGGTAAGATCGGTACCTATCACCATTGGGGAGAGCCTTTCTACGGCTATTACTATTCGGATGACGAGTGGGTCGTACGTCATCACATGAAACTGCTGATCCAGGCAGATATTGACTTTTTATTCTTTGACACCACCAATGCCTGCATTTACGAGCATAACGTAAAGATCGTCATGCGCGTCCTGGATGAATACGCCAAGGATGGCTGGAAAATCCCTAAGGTCATGTTTTATACCAATACCCACTCGGGCAAAACCGTGCAGGAGATTTATGATAAGATCTATGCTGCGAAGTATTGTCCCGATACGTGGTTTTACTTTGAGGGCAAGCCCGTGATCATTGCGGTAGAAGAGGAATGCTCGCCCGAGTGCAGAGAGTTCTTCAATATCAAAATGTCGCAGTGGCCCAACGAGCCCGATAAGCAGGGCGGCTGGCCCTGGATGGACTTTACCCGTCCTCAGCGCGTATTTGAAAACCTCAAGGGCGAGAACGAGGTCATCAACGTTTCCGTAGCTCAGCATCCACAGCTGCGCTTTGGCGATTCCGTTTTGTACGGTGAGACCGATAATAACGGCAGAGGCTTCCACGATATGCATAACGATCCCGATCCTGATGCGTATCTGTACGGCTATAATTTTGCAGAGCAGTTTGACCGCGCAATAGAGACCGATCCGCCCATCGTGCTTGTCACGGGCTGGAACGAATGGATCGCCGGCAGATGGCAGGGCATCCCCGAGCGTCCGATTATGTTTGTGGACTGCGCCAACTATGAGTACAGCCGTGATTTGGAAATGATGCGCGGAGGCTACTTTGACAATTACTTCATGCAGCTGGTCGATTACGTCCGCAAGTACAAGGGCGTAGATGCATACGATAGCTTTACTGAGCTTGCTCCTGTGGATTACAACAATGATACCGAGCAGGATGAGGCA
>JAFNZX010000003.1 GCA_017382615.1 Clostridia bacterium
GCTTTTACCGCTAATTCCGCAGCCCTTCGAGGGCTTTTTGTTGTTTTCGCAGCTTTTTTTCCGTGAAAAACGGTGAGTAGAATGGTAAAATATGCTTGAAAGGAGGGAGTGAGATGCGTTTTTTGTTTCAACCCCAAAAGAAAGCACTGTTTTTACGGCTTTCCAAAGCGTTTCCCGAGCAATGCGCCGCGGACGTGGCAGCCGTTATAGAAGCGCTGCACAGCATACGCCCCGTTAAAGTAACCGCGTTTTATTTTGACCACACCGCCAAATGGCAGCTGCCCTCGGGCGAGCAAATCACACTGCCCTATCGCATTTGCATAAGCGACAAGCTGCGACATGGGTGCAAGCTGACCGCGCAGCAGCAAATCATCCTGCACTGCATAGGCTCCAGAAGCCCTGACGGCTACGTGCGCCAAAAACACATTGAAGCCCTGCTTGCCACTGACCTGCCCGAATGGGCACTTCCCTATATCATCAAGATCTGCGACGAATACGTCATAGAAATCCTGCGTATCGTTTACAAGTCGCTCTCACAGCGCGACTGCACCGCATATAAGCGCATCTGCGCACTCAACTTTGATTATATCAAGCTCGGGCACAGCCGCATGATCAGCTACTGGAACGAATATTACCGATACGATTACTATAAGTACAACGATTACATCGGCAAAAATCTGTATCGCGAATGCTTCGGCTTCAGCAAAACCGGGCAAAAACATATTCAACTTTGAAAAAGGAGCACCTCATGATTTTTCATCTTACCAACTTCATACTTGACGTTGACATCGAGCGCACGCGCGCTTTCTACAGGCATCCCGAGGTGCCTACCACGAGCGAGGGCTGCACCTGCGAAGACTGCCAAAATTTTGATAAGGCAATTTTAACCGTGCCTGCCACCGTGACCGAATTCCTGCAATCGCTGGGCATCGATCCGCAAAAGCCGATAGAAGTCTTCAACGTGACGGGAGAGCGTGAACCGGACGGCACGATCCGGTATAACGGCTGGTATCACGTGTGCGGAAAGGTGATAGAGTGGCCGAAATTTGAACAAACCGAAAATCGCCTTTCCTACAGCTGGGAAGATTGCCACCGCCCCGATCCCTCATTTCATTTTGATATGATTGCTGTTCCCACAATAGATTTGGCGCGGGAGCAGATGCCCACACCCATCATCCAATTGGATTTTGATACGTATCTTCCCTACGTTTTGCAAAACTGAGTGGGCAACTTCAACCTAACTTGTTACGAAAGGAGACCCTATTATGACAGAGATCACAGGAATCTATAACACCGCCAAGTGCTTTGCCACCACTATTGACGAGGGTGCACGCGAACAGATCAAGCAGGTTTGCGATACAAAGGCGTTTGCGTCCTGCAAGATCCGCATTATGCCCGACGTGCACGCCGGCAAGGGCTGCACCATCGGCACGACCATGACCGTTACCGACAAGATCGTTCCCTCTATGGTAGGCGTGGACATCGGCTGCGGCATGTACACGGTATACCTTGGCAATATTGAAATTGATTTTGAAAGAATGGACGAGGTAGCGCACGCGATTCCCTGCGGCATGAAGGTATGGGAAGGGAGGCAGGAGCGTTTTGACCTGACCGCCTTGCGCTGCTATAGAAGCTTAAAGGACTCCAAAAGACTGGAGCGCAGCATTGGAAGCTTGGGCGGCGGTAATCACTTTATTGAAATCGACACAGACCACGCGGGCGGCAAGTACTTAGTCATTCACTCGGGCAGCCGCAACCTCGGCACGCAGGTGGCGCATCACTACCAGCACCTCGCCTATGAGCTTAACCTGGGCAAGGAGGAATATTTCAAGGCGCGCGAGGAGATCATCCGCACCTACAAGGAGTCAGGCAGACGCGCCGAGATCCAGGCAGCACTCAAGGCCATTGAAAAGGCGTTCCACGCTAAGGAGCCTACCCTGCCCGAGGATCTTTGCTACCTCTACGGCAGCTTTATGGACGATTACCTGCACGACGTGGATATCTGCCAGCAGTTTGCAGAGCGCAACCGCGCCAAAATGGCGGAGATCATTCTGGACCGCATGGGCTGGATGGCAATCGAAGCCTTCCAGACCATTCACAACTACGTGGACGTGGATGAAATGATTCTCCGCAAGGGCGCAGTGTCCGCCAAGGCGGGCGAAAAGCTGCTCATTCCCATCAATATGCGCGATGGTAGCTTGATCTGCATCGGCAAGGGCAACGAGGATTGGAACTGCTCCGCTCCCCACGGCGCAGGCAGATTGCTCTCGCGCACCGCTGCCTTTGAGCAGCTGACCATGGCAGAGTATGAGGCGCAGATGGCGGGTATTTACTCGACCTGCGTCGTCCCCGACACGCTGGACGAGTCGCCCATGGCGTATAAGAGCATGGACGAGATCGTGGAAAACATCGCACCTACCGCCGAGATCGTTTGCCGAATCAAGCCCCTCTATAATTTCAAGGCGGCGGAGTGACCGAGGGGGGTGTGCTTATGAAAATCCCAATCAATAAAGAACATCTCGAATATTTGCAACGCCACGGCATTGACGTTTTGCAGACCTTCAAAGACAATGATCTTGATTTGGTGTTAGAAATTATCGATGCCGCAATCGTTGATGACATTGTAGATAATCACGATGAAATAACAACGCACGGTATTTATTTGCAAAAAATTTATGATCAGATAGCACAATTATAATCCTTTGTAAAGCAAGCAGGAGATACCCGTGGGGATATTCAACGCCAAGCCAACGAAGCAAACTGTGGTGATCCACAACCATCATCCGATGGACACCGTGAGAATTGCAGATTGCTATATCAAGGTGGCTGACGAATGCCGAGAGGCATTCAGAGACCACGTTGAGAAGCGGCTTCGGTACTTTCCCGACTCGTTCACTGCGGATAAAGCGGCTGACATTATGGGCTACGCCAAAAGCACGGTACTCGCATATATTCAGCAGAAGCGCATCTTCGCCGTCCAGATCAGCGGA
>JAFNZX010000126.1 GCA_017382615.1 Clostridia bacterium
AGCGGTAAAAGCCAAATCTCCCTCGTGTCATCCTGAGCAAGAAAACACCCCGTGTGGGTGTTTTCGCGTCGAACTTTCAAAAATCTGCAACAAATTGCTGATTTTTGAAAGTCAAAACGCGGTACGCGTTTTGAGGATCTACGAGGGGCACATGATTCGCCCGTAGATCCCGCATCGCAGCAACACAGGGGACAGCCCCGCAGTATCATGTCCTGTGGACACGACACAGAGGGCAGTCCCCAATATCGCTGCTCGCGCCCTTCGGGTTCGACTGCGTCATTTCGCAACTCGTTGCGAAATTCCTTCGCATCAGGATGACACGGGCGAGTGTTCGCATCACAAAATGCTGAAAGCAGAAGCCTTGATGACTTCTGCTTTCGTTTTGCTTATGATTCCGCTATTTCAGCAGCCCCATGGGCAATGTCCCTTTTTCTTTTTTGCTGTTATTCCGCATCAGCCTCGGTGCTGTCTGCGTCGGGGGTCTGCTCGGGCGCAGAGGAGGACTGCTCACCCTCGGGGGCTTGCTCGCTCTCGGATGACTGCTCGTCATCGGTAGCCTCGCTGCTCTCCTGCTCGGAAGCAGGGGGCTGTGCGGTGGTTGACTCCTCTCCCGTGCTACCGGGCTGCGTGGGCTGTTCGGGTGTAGTTGCTTCGGGGGTGGTGGCTTCCGGAGTTGTAGCCTCGGGCGTGGTTTGCTCGGGCGTCGTTTGCTCGGGTGTGGTTTGTTCCGGGGTAGTTGCTTCGGGTGTGGTGCTCTCGGGCGTGGTAGTTACTTCTGCCGTGGTAGATTCTTGCGTGGAGGTATCCTCGGTGCCTTCTCCTTTTCCGTTACCTGCAGATGCACACGCTACAATTACAACGATCAGCACGATTGCGCCGATAATGGGAAGAAATATTTTCAAGAACTTTTTGCTTTTCATAATTTGCGCTCCTTATGTGTTTTTGCGGCTTTGCTTGCCACGTGCATATTCTAACATGACGGTAGCGCACAGTCAACACACAACATCTGTCGGTGCTGCCAGCAAGTAACAAGAAGGCAGGATTTTTGTCAAATCCTGCCTTGCAAGTAAAAAATTTCTTGATTTTATTCGGTTCGGAGTGCTTCTACGGGATCTTTCTTGGAAGCAAGTACAGCAGGGAACAGACCTGCAATCAGCGTCAGAATCATGCTGATCGCCACCAGTCCTACTGCACCCCACCAGGGAAGCACTGCATGGATGCCGGGCATTTTTGCAAGTGCCTGGACAATCCAGCTGATCGGGAAGTTGAGCAGGATGGTGACCGTAATACCGATCATGCCCGCAATCAGACCCACGATGGCGGTCTCTGCGTTGAATACCTTGGAAATATCATTCTTGGAGGCACCGATCGAGCGCAGAATACCGATCTCCTTGGTACGCTCAAGCACTGAAATATAGGTGATGATACCGATCATGATCGAGGATACGATCAAAGAGATCGAAACAAACGCGATCAGCACGTAAGAAATAACGTCAATGATGATGGTAATGGAGGACATCATCAGACCAATCAGGTCGGTGTAGTGAATGGCGTCCTCTTTACGACCGTCCTGCTCGCAGTCCTTGTTATACTGATCTATCAGCGCAGTGATATAGTCCTTGGAGGCAAAGTCCTTGGAATAAATGCTGATCGAGGCGGGATTTTCGTCAAGATACCAACCAAACATACCCATGACCTTATCCGTGCTGTTGGGGGAGAGCAGGTTGGGCATATACTCATCGTACAGAATGGATTTTTGATCATCATGATAGCCTGCATAGGCGTTCAGGAACGCCTGCACCAGCTCCTCATCGGTGTAACGGTCACGAATGTCACCGCTATCGGATTCATCCCCCTGAAGCTTTGCAACGGTAGCGTTCAGCTCCTCGTCACTCAGGCTTTGGAGATAGCCGCGCAGTGCCTTTTCACTGTCGCTGGCAGAACCGCCAGACTGTGCCAGCAAAGCCTTCAGCTCCTCTGCACTCATGCCCTCCAGCATGGCTGCGATCATATCGTTATAGCTGCTGCCCAAGGATTGTTTGGTCATACCGATGATAATTGCCTTATACATATCGGGATTGGTCTGGGGCATGGATTCAAACTGCGTCATGATCAGATTGATCTTGTCGTCCTTGCTCATGCTCGCAATTGCGTCATCCTGATCGGGGTCTTGCTCGGCAGCCTTAAGATAATCAAGCATGATCTGAATCATGACCTCTTTGTGATCCATAATAAAGCTGTCAAACAGGTCTGCTTTTTGGGAAACGGAGAGACCAAGGTACTGACCGCGGTCAAACTCCATGCCTGTCGTGATATCGTATTCGGGGATCTTTTCCTGCGCACGCACGACGTCGCTTTCACGAATCAGATCCTGCATGTATGCCTGCAGGGAGGTGTTATAAGCAATGGGGGAGGAGATGGAGGCTGCCATAGCGTCCTTGGAGGGACGGATAACGCCCGAAACGGTGATCTCAACACCGTTTTCCTTGACAAACTTTTCAGCGTCGTAGTCGGGGTCGTTGCGCACGTCCTTCCAGATGTGGTGCACCTTACCGTCTACGGTAAAGGTTTCCTCGGATTCATAGAAGTACGCGCTGTCGGGCACGACCAGGAAGGTCATACCAATAAAATCATCAACGTCCATCGGATCGGATTCGGGAATTTCGTAATCGGGATCGGTAAAGATCTTGACGAGAATGTCTGCGATCTCCTTTTGATCCTTAATGCCCAGCATATACAGCACCATGTTGCTCACGGCGTTATTCTTGTCCAGCACCAGCATGATTTCGGTGGGATCGTCTGCCCATTCGCTGTCTTCGCCCACAAGCTCGTACTGTGAATGAATCAGATCCTCATTGTCGATCATCTGCTCAAAGGTGTTGATGCTTCCAAGCATTCCCATCATGCCGGAAAGCTCGGAAAATGCAGGACCCATATTTTCAAAAATGGTGGTGGGGTTGACCTGCGTTTTGCCGTTTGCCGAATACACCTTGAGGGTGTAATTATAGGTGTAGCGGATATCCAGAATATAATCCTCAAGCTCCTCAGCGTTCGCATCAAGGAATTCCTTAAAGGCGGGGAGGTTGTTTTCCACTCTTGAGGTGGAAGCGGACATCATCTGACCCAAGGAGTCGTCCACGTAAATGGTGTGGTCGTCAGGCTCGCGTCCCGCTACGTTGTCCTTGGTCTGCTGCATTGCACCCATGAGAGCAGAATAGTCCTGCTCGGTTTTATAGATGGTAATGGGGTAGGTAGAGAGCGTGTCCTCCTGGACGTGGTCAATGAATAGATTGATACCCGTGGAGAGTGAGAGAATGAGCGCAATACCGATAATACCGATACTACCTGCAAAGGAGGTTAAGAAGGTACGTGCCTTCTTGGTCATCAGGTTGTTGAGCGAGAGAGAGAATGCCGTTTTGGTAGACATTCTTGCCTTTCCTTTGCTAACCCTTGGGGGAGCCGTGCGTGCTGCGTTGACCTCAGCCTCATCGGGCTCGTAGGGGTCAGAGTCACCGATGACGTGACCGTCGCGCAAATTGACGATACGCGTGGAGTATTGCTCGGCAAGCTCGGGGTTGTGCGTGACCATGATGACCAGCTTATCCTTGGAGATCTCCTTGAGCAGCTCCATGATCTGCACGCTGGTTACGGTGTCAAGCGCGCCCGTAGGCTCGTCGGCAAGCAGAATATCCGGGTCGTTGACAAGTGCTCTTGCAATGGAAACGCGCTGCATCTGACCGCCGGACATCTGCGAGGGACGCTTGTTCAGCTGATCTCCAAGTCCGACCTTTTCTAAAGCCTCACGTGCGCGGCGGCGACGCTCTGCCTTGGGTACGCCCGAAACGGTCAGCGCAAGCTCAACGTTGGAGAGTACGCTCTGGTGAGGGATGAGGTTATAGCTTTGGAACACGAAGCCGATGGAGTGGTTTCTGTAGGTGTCCCAGTCGCGATCCTTGTACATGGTGGTGGACTTGCCGTTGATAAGTAAGTCACCCGAGGTGTAGCGGTCAAGGCCGCCGATGATATTGAGCGTAGTGGTCTTGCCGCAGCCCGAAGGGCCAAGGATAGACACGAACTCGCTGTTGCGAAAATTCAGAGAAATACCGCCCAGTGCGTTGACCACGTTGTCACCAACCGTATAGGTTTTGACAATGTTTTTGAGTTGAAGCATATTTATCATCCTTTTTGAAAATAAAAATTCATATTAATTATATAGTGAAAATGTGACGCAATTATGAATATGAATGCCTGCTTTGGTGAAAATGTGTGAAATTTTCAAAAACTTGCTTTCATCTTGACAAACAAGAGGGGATTTGATATACTGTAGGCAATACATTACGGGAGAAAATGAATGAATATTACTGTTTTTGACCGCGCCAGTATTGGCATGGATTTGAATTATCATGCGTTGTGCGCATACGGTAACGTGACCGTTTACGATGCAAGCAGCCCCGATGAGGTCAAGGAGCGCTTGCAGGGCTGCGAGGTCGCGCTGATCAACAAGGTTAAGCTGACGGCAGAGGTGCTCGGCCCAGCCGATACGCTCAAGCTGATCTGCATTTTTGCAACGGGATATGATAATATCGACGTGGCGTACTGCCGCGAGAAGGGGATTGCCGTTTGTAACGTGGTGGGGTATTCTACCGAGAGCGTAGCGCAGCTGACGGTTGCTATGGCGTTGCAGCTTTGCTCGCATCTGCCTGCCTATACCTCTGCCGTGCAGAGCGGCTGGTATTCGAGACAGAGCAGCCCTAATTTGCTTGTCCCCGTGTATCACGAGCTGTGCGGCAAGACCTGGGGCATTGTGGGATACGGCAATATCGGCAAAAAAGTGGGCGAGATCGCGCGTGCGTTCGGCTGCAAGGTGTTGGCGTATAAGCGCAATCCCGACAGCGACGAGTGCGTCGATCTGGAAACGCTGCTGCGCGAATCGGATATCATCTCACTGCACACGCCGCTCAATCAAGAGAGCCGCGGTATGATTGGTGCAGAGCAGATTGCCATGATGGACAAAAAGCCTATTGTGATTAACGTTGCGCGCGGTGCGGTGTGGGATGAAGCCTTGGTTGCTGCTGCCGTCGCGGACGGTCGCATTTCCGGTATGGGCTGTGACGTGTTCAGCACCGAGCCGTTTCCCACGGAGCACCCCTTCTTTGCCATTAAGGATGCACCAAACGTGTGCATGACGCCTCACATGGCGTGGGCATCCGCCGAGGCGCGTGCCCGCTGCCTTGACGAAATTTGCATGAATATTGGTGCTTTCCAAAAGGGAGAGCAGAGAAATCGCGTG
>JAFNZX010000127.1 GCA_017382615.1 Clostridia bacterium
CGCATGCTGGATATTCCCGTGGAAATGTATACCCCTCTGTTTGCCATCGCCCGTGCCTCGGGCTGGTGCGCACACCGCATGGAGGAATACACCACCGCCAATAAGATCATCCGTCCCGCATACCGCTGCATCTCCAAGAGCAAGCCGTACGTTTCCATGCAAGACAGATAATGCAATCATCACCGCCCGCCGAATTCGGCGGGCGGTTTTGCGTTGCCTTGGAAGATTATTCAATCATTATTTACATACTCATATATCTTTTGGTCAACATTTTCGCAAATTTCTATTGATTATATTGAAAATCTATGTTATAATGATATGATTGTGTAACTTTCGTCCCGGGACGCTCCCGCGGACTTGAATATATGGAGGAATGGTTTTGAGAAACACCATGAAGCTGCGCTCGGGTGCGGTCATCCGTGAGGTGACGCGCAAGGAAGCCGACGCAAAGAATTATTTGACCCGTAACGTGCTGACGCAAATGCACCTGATGCCCGCGGGCGACCCTTGTGCATACGAGCAGAACGAAGACGGCAGCATCATCTACTATTTCGACCCCGCGCGTGTGGTAGAAGCTCCCCCCGAGCTTTGGTATTACCCCACCGCAAAGACCGACCCCATTACCTTGGAGAGCGGCACGGTGATTGAACGCATGAGCATCAAGCGCGCTGCGACCTACGGCTACTACACTAAGGAAAGACTTTTCCAGATGCACTACGAGGTCATTGAGGAGCCCGTTGCGTATACCATTCGTAACGATAAGTCCTACATGTACTTCTACGACAAAAAGACCGCCGTGCGCATGCCGCTGAGCTGCGTCAAGTGCGGCAAGGACGTGCGCTACAAGAGAAAGCTTTGTCAAGCTTGCTATGAAGAAGAGATGGCAGTACGCCGCGCTGAGGGCGACGAGCACAGAAACGCATCCTACGGCTACAGCCGTGAGCGCGTGCTGTTCTTCGACTTGGAGCTGACCGGTGTGTACGATCACGATGAGATCATTTCGATCTCGATCACCAATGCTCTTGGCGAGGTGATCATGGATACCTTGGTCAAGCCCGTGCGCAACAAGAAGTGGAAGAGAACCGAAAAGATCCACGGCATTACCCCTGAAATGGTGCAGGATTCGCCTACCTTGGAGGAGCTGACGCCCCGTATCAAGGAGATCTTTGCCGAGTGCGATAATCTGATTGCATACGGCGTTTCCACCGACTACAGCCACATCAAGTACATTTACGAAACGCAGGCAGAGCGCGAGGCGCTGCACGACAAGACCCGTTGCTGTGCCAACGAGTTTGTCAGATACATTCACGAGCACCGTCCCGACGTGGTACACGCATCCTTAGTGGATGCCATGGATACCATGGGCATTGCATGGGACGGTATCCCCCACACGTCAATTGCAGATACCATTGCGTGCCAGAAGGTCTGGGACGCGCTGTTCCCCCACTATTATCAAGGTGAATAAGCGTAAGAAAGGGAAAAATCATGTTTGATAAGTTGTTTGGATTAGATAAGCCCAAGCCCGCAGACGAGGGCACCGAGCTTTTGACCACGGTTTACGATAACGTGCAGCTTTCTATGGTGCGCAGCCTTTTGGAGGCAGAGAGCATCCCGTATCTGATCAGAGAGCGCGGCAGCGGAAGTGCCGTTAAGATCGTCATGGGCGTTTCCTCGTTCGGCTCGGACGTTTACGTGCCCGCAAGCAAGCTGGAGGAGGCTACCGACGCCATTGCCGCTTTGCTTGGCGAAGAGGTTGAATTTATTGAGGACGGCGAAGGAGAATAAAGCATGAAGGAAGTATTGCTTTGTAAATACGGCGAGATCGTGCTCAAGGGCGCAAATAAGCGTTACTTTGAGGATATGCTGTGCCGTGAGCTGCGTCACCGCGCTGCAAACTACGGTGATTTTAACATTTATCGTGCGCAGAGCACTATTTATATTGAGCCCAAGGACGAGTTTTGCGATATGGACGGCATGTTCGAATCCGCCCGCAAGACCTTTGGTATTGTTGCCATTGGCAGAGCGGCTGTGTGCGAAAAGAACATGGAGAGCATTACCGCGACCGCACGTGAGTATATCCCCCAGTTCCTGCAGGGCAAGCGCACCTTCAAGGTAGAGGGCAAGAGATCGGATAAGGCGTTTTGCAAGAACTCCATGGAGATCGCCATGGAGATCGGCGGCGTGCTGCTTTCCTGCTGCCAGCCCATTCGCGTGGACGTGCACAATCCCGAGATCGTGGTTAAGGTCGAGGTACGTGAGTACGCGGCTTACGTGCATGCAGGTCAGTTCAAGGGCGCGGGCGGTATGCCCGTAGGCTCGAATGGTAAGGGCATGCTGCTTTTGTCGGGCGGTATCGATTCTCCCGTTGCAGGCTACATGATGGCAAAGCGCGGCGTCAAGATCGAGGCGGTGCACTTTGAGTCGTTCCCTTATACCAGCGAGCGCGCAAGAGAAAAGGTGCTGGAGCTGGCAGGCTTGGTTTCCTCTTATGCGGGGGATATCAACGTACACGTGGTATCGCTGACGCACATTCAGGAGGAGCTGGTGAAGTCTTGCGAGGAGGATTACTTCACGCTGCTGTTGCGCAGATACATGATGGCAATTGCGGATAAGCTCGCGCATAAGTTCAACTGCGGCGCGCTGATCACGGGTGAGAGCCTTGGTCAGGTGGCATCGCAGACCATGGAAGCCATCAACGTAACCAATACCATGACCACGCTGCCCGTGTTCCGTCCCTGCATTGGTATGGATAAGGAAGAGATCGTGCAAGTGGCACACAAGATCGGCACGTTTGAAACGTCTATTTTGCCGTTTGAGGATTGCTGCACGGTGTTCACACCCAAGCATCCCAGAACCAGACCCGAGCTGCACAAGGTCGAGCGCGAGGAGCAAAAGCTGCCCTTTGATGAGCTGGTAGACGAAGCGATCGCAGGCATGTACCGCGTGCAGATCAAAGCCAGATACTAATCAATTTTAACGACCTCTTTTGAAAGTTTTTGCGTCGCTTTTCTCAAAAAGCGACCGCCCATCCAAGGGCGCGCAGCCCTTGGTCGCCTCCGCAGAGGCGAAATTCCAAAAACGCCGTTTTTGTTTCTTTTTGCGGCAATTTTGCCAAAAAGAACGGAAAC
>JAFNZX010000128.1 GCA_017382615.1 Clostridia bacterium
AACGTCACCATTGACGCCGACACCGGCTATGATATCTATCAGCTCCCCTCCATTCTCAACAGCGGCTACCGCTACGGTGCTTCCATCATCGTCAACGAGGACGGCACCATGGACGCATGGTTTGCCATGACCGGCTGCGGACACGAGCAATGGGACTGGATTTCCTACAAGCACTCCTCCGACGGCGGCAAGACCTGGAGCGAGGAAAAGTGCGTGCTGCAGCCCACACCCGACAGCTACGACCATTATTCCTGCTGTGACCCCGGCGTCATCTACTTTAACGGCTACTACTACATTGGCTACACCTCCACGGTTAACGCCAACATGTGCGACAACTGCATTTACGTAGCACGCTCCGAGAACCCTGACGGTCCTTTTGAAAAGTGGAACGGCAGCGGTTGGGGCGGCGACAAGCCGCAGCCCATCGTGTTCTTCACCGAGCCGCAGAACATCTGGGGCAACGGTGAGATCAGCTTCGTGGAGCTCAACGGCACGCTGTATATGTACTACACTCTCTCCAGCGCAGGCGGACACTATACCCTGGTTTCCACTGCAGATGCGCTGGATGAAAATTGGCCTGCCACCATGCAGCAGCACGGTATTGCGGTTGGCAACGGCTCTAACGACTCGCTTGACGTCAAGTACGTGGAGGAATACGGCAAGTTCCTTGCTATTTGCACCGACTCGCGCCTGAGCCCCGATTCTTACCTTGCTTTCTATGAATCCAACGACGGCATTAACTTTGAGCGCGTGGACGTCGTCAAGAAGAACGTCTTCCACTACTGCCACAACTCGGGTATGGCGGGCACTAAGAACGGTCATATCGTCAAGGGTATGCCCACCTTTGCAGCCTACGCATACGGCCCCGACTGGGGCGTGTGGAACACCCGCGTGCAGGATTTCACACTCTCTTTGACCGATAAGATCGACCTTAGCGAGATCAACGAGCAAAACATCAAGGCAAATACCGAGCGCGACACGCGCGATCCCGATACGCTGGACTTTGTGGCAATCTCTCCGCGCAACCATGATGTCATGTACGTTTCCTCCCGCTCGCACTCGGTCAAGCTGGAGCTGTACGCCTGCACCACCTTCCAGAACAGATGGCAGGATCTGCGCAACTATGCAGAGGAGATCAAGCTGTACGGCTACGATGAAAACGTGGTCAAGGCAAAGGAAGGCTCGCTGACCATGACCGTTGTTGGCGAGGGCTCGACCGTCGTAACGGCAGAATGGCGCGGCATGATCACGCAGATCTGCATTAAGGTCTACGACAGAAAAGCCGCTACGGATGCCGTAATTGGCTTGGTTCCCTTCGTGACCGACACCTATCGTCTTGACTATACCGATCCCCTTTCCTGCAATCCGCAGATCAAGTCTATCATTTCCTACGATAACGCAACCTGGATCGAGGCTTGGGGCGCTGAGCACGGCATCACCTACGAATATGACAGCTCCAAGATCCGCGTCACCAATGACGGAGTGGTGTACCCCGTCGTTTCCGGCACGCATGAGGTCAAGGTCAAGTGCGCAAACTTCTCCTACGTGGCAAAGGTCACGGTCGTCGCTCCCGAAAAGCCCCTTTCCTACGAAAGCATTGACTTTACGGACGCACAGGCATCGCGCGTGGTTGCTTCGCTGAGCAACGCATCCTACCAAATGACCGAAGAGGGACTTATGTGCATCGCCTCCACCGGCGAAGACCCGCTGATTTACTTGAACTACACAGAGGGCGCAATCGACACCTCGAAATACAAGTCGGTCACGCTGACCTACAAGCTCGAACCCGGCGTCAGCCAGACCCGCGGTCAGATGTTCTTTATGACCGGTGCAAATCCCAACCCCGCCGAAACCGCTTCGCAGAAATACGTCATGGTAGCCGATGGCCAGTGGCGCACCGTGACCATCAATCTTGCGGGCAAGGCTTACTGGAGCGGCATGCTCAGCCAGATCCGCTTCGACTTCTTTGACGGCTGCAAGGCAGGCGAATCGTTGCTTGTGCAATCGATCACGCTTGATCCCGTTGAGAAATAATATCAAATAAAAACGCAGGAGTTACCGCAAGGTGACTCCTGCTTTACGTTGTAATTATCGCAATTTGCGCGGCGTATCGGTCAATCCCGCAAGATAATCCAGCGATACGTTATAATATTTCGCCAAGGTGATCATATGTCCAAAGGGAATTTCACGCAAGCCACGCTCATATCTGCTGTATTGCTGTTGTGTGGTGTGTAACAACTCGGCAATTTGCGATTGCGTCTTTTCCGCATCTTCCCTGAGATCCGTTAATCTTTGGTAATATTTCATAATCTGCAATCCCCCATTTTGTTCATTAAGGAGATTATAGCATACATCCATTCGGTTGTATCGACATTACGCCCGAACGGATGTATAATATTTATGCAAACTCCAATGGTCACCAAACCAACTGTTTCCATGCTCCGAACAGGTCTTGTCTCCACTGCCATGACCTTCAAGGCTCACCACCGCGCCATCTGCACCTACGAGACCCCCTACATGCCCTTCTCCATCGGCATCCACGCCCTGACCGTGGACAACCGTCTCGACACCGAGGGCACACTCAAGCTGGACTACATCATCGAGATCAAGGGAGCGAGAGCCGAGCGGTGCGAGATGACTATGAAGGTGCAGGAAGATAGTAACTTCTAAATTGCTGTTTAACGGCATAAACCAACAAGTCGTAGGGCGGGGGCTTGCTC
>JAFNZX010000129.1 GCA_017382615.1 Clostridia bacterium
AGCATGTTCAGCACCACGTAAATGGAGTCGGTCAACTCAATGCCGTACTTAGCAAAGGGAGAACCAACGATGGACATGGAGTAGGGAATGACGTACATGGTGCGACCCTTCATAGAGCCGGTGTACAGCTTCTTGAGCTTTGCGTACATCTCTGCGGGATCCATCCAGTTGTTGATGTTACCTGCCTCTTCCTTGGTAGGGGTGCAGATGTAGGTTCTGCCCTCAACGCGTGCTACGTCGTTGACAGCGGTGCGGTGCAGATAGCAGCCGGGCAGCAGATCCTGGTTGAGCTTGATCATCTCACCGGTTGCGCAAGCCTGGGCACGCAGCTCCTCTGCCTGCTCGTGGCTGCCGTCAATCCAGACGATCTGATCGGGCTTGGTCATCTCTGCCATTTCGTTGATCCAATCCAAAACGAACTTGTTGTTGGTCATGGTTCTTCTCCTTTTATATATCAATTATTTTTTTGCATATCGTCAAGGGTAAATGCGTTGGGAAAGCCCCAATTTCACCCACTATAATTATATAACAAAATCCGACCTTTTGCAAGAGGAATTGCGAAAATAATTCTATGAAAATATCACAAACGGACAATGAAAAGATTGTGAAAAATGACGCCCTTCAAAAAGGAACAAATGTTTGCATTTTTCGCGCGCGTGTGCTATAATATTGGTATCAAGTAAATTACGGAGCGTGAAAATATGCAAAAGCTCAACGACAGAGAACAACGCGTATACGATTATATCGTCAAGACCATCAAGGAGCGTGGGTACGCGCCCAGCGTGCGCGATATCCGCGAGGCGCTTGATTATAAGAGCACCTCGACCGTACATATGTACTTAGGCAGGCTGGAAATGCTTGGCTATATCGTCAAGGACGAAGGGAAAAGCCGTGCATTGCGCCTGTGTGACGAATTGCCGAGCACTGACGGCGTGCCGCTGCTTGGCAGAGTGACCGCGGGGCTGCCCATTCTTGCAGTGGAAAATTACGAGGGTGTCATTCCCTTTGTGCCGCACGGTGGGTATCAGAAGAGCAATCTGTTTGCGCTTCGTGTGCAGGGGGAGAGCATGATCGATGCGGGAATTTTAGACGGTGACGTGGTCATCGTCAACCGTACCTCGTATGCCGATAACGGTGAGATCGTGGTTGCCATGGTGGAGGACAGCGCAACCGTCAAGCGTTTCTTTAAGGAGGACGGGCACTACCGTCTGCAGCCCGAAAACAAGACCATGCAGCCTATCATTGTCAAGCGCGTTGACGTGCTGGGCAAGGTGATTGCAGTACAAAGATATTATTGATATAAGGAGATACCATGAGCCTTTTTAAGCGAACCTTGAAAAACGCCTTTCGTACCGTTTTGCTTGGCTGGCGGGAATATGCGGGCTTTTTCTTAGCGCTTTTGGTGGTGCAGAGCATCTTCTGGTCGCTGACGTTTTCACTTGACACCAACAACGCCGTTGCAAAGGAGCGCGTGACAGAGTCCTACTCCTATCACGTGGTGCTGCCCGCGCTGACACCCACGCAAACAGCGACGTTTAAGAATATGCTTAACGGACAAGCCGCGATTGACGACTCGTTTTACGAGGTAGAGATCATAGAGGGAGCTGAGAGCAGCGAGGCGCACGTCACGCTCAAGGGCAGGGATATTTCGCGTAGCTTTGCCAAGTTCCGTGACCGCTGCATGCTTGGCAGCTGGCAGTATGAGTTTACACCGCTGTATACCTATCAGACCGAGTACGTCACGCCGGGCGTTTGGCGTTATGCAGCCATTTGCACCGCTATGCTGCTGCTTTGTGCCGCCGTGCTGACCGTGCTGTACATCATCCGTATGGAAAATCATCAGTTCCAGTACGGTATTTACATGACCTGCGGGGCGGATTTCCGTATGCTGTTCCGCGTCACCTTCTGGGAGCTTGCCGCCATTGCCGCGCTGACCTTTGTGCCGGCTTGCTTGCTTTCCGCGCTGATCATGCTGCCGGTCTATCTGCCGGGCGGCGTGCTGTTCCGCTTTGGCTGGGCAGCACCCTTCAAGGTGCTTGGGCTGACAGCTGCCACCGTGCTTCTCTCGGTTGTGCTACCCGTCCGATATATGGCGCGTAAAACGCCCATGACGCTCATCACCTCGCGTAATAACGCAGGTCTTGTGACCTCGCCTCGCCGCTCCTTCCATCTGTTCGGCAAGCGTTTTCCGCGTGATTACGAGCTTGCGGGCATGTGGCGTATGCGCAAGTATTATATCCGCCTTGTGTGCTCTGCGGTCGCCTTTGCCTCTCTCTTTATCTCGGGGCTGTATATTGCCGACATGATCAAGACCAAGCAGGAACTTGCCGTGGATGAGTTTGTGTTGGCGTACAATCAGCTGCCCGATGAGGTCGTCTTGGACGAGGAGGGCAACGAAATCCGTCCGTATTACGATGAGATGACGGCGGACGCCATCAACGATGACGTGCAGTTTATGTCCGAGGCGATCCGCGCCATGAACGGCGTTGCTTACGTGAC
>JAFNZX010000130.1 GCA_017382615.1 Clostridia bacterium
GCAAGCGAGCATACCAGCATCAAATGCCATAGAAAATTCCTTTCAAAGTTAAATCAGACTGTTCAGGTTATCCGCCTGCGAGGAATCGGGCATGGGCACGACGTACTTGTAATACTCAATGCCATACTTCTCACAAAGCTCATACACCTTCTTCAAATATTCCTTGCGCTGTGACGTGCCGCCGCTCAGACTGCAATAGTAATAGATCTGGATCGAGGATTTCTCCACGTGATCTCTTTGCGCGTCGGTCTGTGCCTCGGCATACGCCTGCGCCCACGTATCCAAAAATCCGCGTGCAAAACGGGTATCCTTCTTGCCGTCGTCGTTTTTGAACGGGAGCATCTTCTCCCCCTTATCAAAAATACCCACGTGCGGATTGTGCTTGATGGCGTGTGCCGTCAGCTGCTCCATATAGGACTTGATATGCGTCCAGCCGGGGCCGTAATAATACTGCATAAACTCATCCATGTAAGCGTAGTATTGCTCCTCGGTCATATCGGGATCCCACAAAAGCTTTGCAAGCAAATAGGAGCGCAGCTCGGCAAATTCACCCGAAACGGACACCTGCTGCCCTTCAAGGAACACGCCCTTGACGTTATGCGCCTTATAGAACTGCACGTTGGCGTGCAGCACGTCAAAATTGGGGAAGAAGGTAAAATAGGTTTCTGCATTGTAGGTATAATCCCAGATATAAAGCTTATCGCAGATCGCGCTCCAAGCCTCGATATCCTTGCAAAACTCCTTGTTTCTGCTGCAGGTCGCGTCGTCCAAGGTGTGCGTAAAGCAGCACTCTATAGAGCACAGACGAATGATGACGTTCTCTGCAGGGCGCACGGTCTTGGGAGGCTTTCTTGTATAGCGGTACGCCAGCGTATCCACGTAAACGCCCGGATAATCGTCCTTGATATCGTTTGCAATGCGGTTAACAAAGGTCAGAAGCGATCCCATTTCCGAGCCCTCGCGATCGTTGATTGCCTTGCAGCTTGCGCAATTACAGCCGCCCTTACCGGGGTCGGAGTCGTTTTGCGAGACGGAAATGATGGTTGCCTCGGGATTGGCATCCAGCCATGCGCGCACATTGGCAAGCACGGTCTGATAGACCTCCTCGTCGGTCAGGCAGGGCTGCACGTTACCGGTGTGCGTCGTACCGCCCGTCAGCAGGCTGAAGGTATGCACAAATCTGCCCGCATAGCCCACACCGCCGCCGATGTCGGCAACGGGCGTAGAGTTATCATAAAAGCTGTTGTCCTTGGAATGGTTTGCAAAATCCTGCTTGTAGCGCATATCGTACCAGTAGGTATCACGCAGCTCAAAGCTGGGATTGTGCAGCTTATAGTGATTTGCCGGAATCTCGGCAGAGGCTTGATTGATGATTACAGTGGTATCGGCAGCCAAAAAGCGCACGCCCACATAGTCCTCCAAGAAGCAATACACGCCGTACATCGTGCCGCGGTCACAGCTGCCCGTAATGTACAGCTTGCCGCCCTCCTCCAGCATGGTATAGCCGTCCAGCTCAACCTTGGCGCGTGCCTCGGTCACAGCGGGCGTATCGCGGTCGGTCACACCGATCACGATCTCGTGCTCGGACGCCTTTTCCTCTATACGAAAGCCGCCCGTTGCCTGCTCCAGGTACTGCACCAGCTCGTCCGCGCTGTTACGCACGCAAGCGGCACCGCCCTCTTGTACGACCAAGGTAAACTCCGTAATGCTCACACCGCCAATGGTGAAGGCGTCCAACGGGATGCCGTCATCGGGCTCGGTTTCGGTTTCGGTTTCGCTTTCGGGTTCGGTGTCTGTTTCCAAGGTCGATTCACAAGTCGTCCCTACGGGATCGGTTTCGGGAGCTGCAGTCGTATGCTCGTCTGAAGGTGCATCGGGGTTTTCCGGTGACGTTTGCGGCTGACAAGCGGCAAACGAAAGCGTCAGAATGGCTGCAAGCAAGCAAAGCAGCAGGCGCGTCGGTACGTGGATGGTTTTCATAATAAATCTCC